>CAZFRK010000004.1:0-31724 GCA_964521375.1 uncultured Rhodobacterales bacterium | reverse complement strand
CCACCGGGGACCGGACGGCGCCAGCCTTCTGGGCTGCCATGGGGCGCTGCTGGGCTTCACGCGGCTGGCCATCCTCGACCCGGCGCCACGCGCCATGCAGCCCCGACGCAGCCCGGACGGACGCTATCTGCTGGTCTTCAACGGCGAGATCTACAACTACCTGGAACTGCGCGAGACCCTGAAGCGGGACTTCGCCTTCACCACCGACGGCGACACCGAGGTCCTGATGGCGGCATGGCTGCGCTGGGGCCGCGACTGCGTCGAGCACCTGACCGGCATGTTCGCCTTCTGCGTCGTCGACAGCCTGGACGGCGGCGCCTTCCTGGCCCGTGACCGCTGCGGACAGAAGCCCCTCTACTACTGGCGGGACGGCGACCGCCTGCTGTTCGCCTCCGAGGCCAAGGCCCTGTTGGCCGCCGGGTGCCCCGCCCAGCCCGACCTGGGCGAGCTGGACGCCTATCTGCGCCGCGCCGCCCAGATGGAGGGCCGCAAGACCTGGTTCCGCGACATCCGCCAATTGGGTCCCGGCGAATGCGCCGACTGGATGCCGGGACGGGGACTGACCCTCCGCCGCTGGTACGACCTGCGGGAACGCGTGCGGCCCCGCGCCGTCGACCGCGAGACCGCCGTGGCGGCCATCCGCGACCTCGCCGCCGACGCCGTGCGCCTTCACATGCGGTCGCACAAGCCAGTGGGCGTGTCGCTGTCCGGCGGCCTGGATTCGGCGGCGCTCCTGGGCTTCCTGGAGCTGGGCGGCGGAACGGGCGGCGACCTCGCCGCCTACAGCGTCGACTACGCGGCCCATTCCGAGGCCGCCTGGGTGCGCCGCACGGCGGACCATCACGGCCTGACCGCCCATATCCACACCTACACGCCCGACGAATTGCTGGCCGACCTGCCGGGCGTGATCTGGCATTTCGAGGGGCCGGTCGGCGGCCTCATGTCCTGCGCCATGACCCGCGCCTGCCGGGCGGCCCGTCAGGCCGGGCACGTGGTCCTGCAAGACGGCTCGGGCCTGGACGGGAGCTTCGCCGGATACCGCGCCCAGCACGCGCAATGGGTCGGCGGGCTGATCGCCGCCGACGCCCCCGACGCCGAGACGCATCTGCGCGCCTTCGCCGCCAACTACGGCCTCGATCCGGCGGCCGCCCGCGCCTCGGTCCTGCAAGCCCTGGAGCCGGGGCCGCGCGCCATCGACGGCACCATCCCGACTCGCCCGGACCTGCTGCCGCCGCCCCCGTCCGACGCCGCCGCGCCGGGCATCCCCGAGACCGACGCCGCGGCCGCGGCCTGGGCCGACGATCCCGTGCGGGCGTCGCTCATGGACTTCTGGCAGGTCAGCAAGATTCCCCGGAACACGCACTTCAAGGACCGCTACAGCATGGCGATGGGCGTCGAGCTGCGCCATCCGTTCCTCGATCACCGCCTAGCCGAATACGCCCTCGCCCTGCCGCTGGAGCACTTCTTCACCGGCGGGCGGTCGAAGGCGATCCTGCGCGACGCCCTGGCCGGGCTGATCGACGAGGAGGTGCGCACGACGCCCAAGATGTCGGTGCAGTCGCCGCAGGCCGACTGGCTGGCCTCGGCGCCGGTCGGCGAGCTGGTCGGCGACCTGATCCACAGCCGCCGCTTCGCCGAGCGCGGCCTATTCGACGCCGCCAAGGTCCGCGCCGCCTTCGCCGCCTTCCGCGAGACGCCGCCCGCCAACAGCTTCTTCGTCTGGCAATGGCTGAACGTCGAACTTTGGTTCCGCGCCTTCATCGACGCCGACGCCCCTCCCGCCCGGCCCCTCGACCCCGATCTCGATCCGGTGCGCCTAACCGTCTGGTAAGCGGCGGCGTTCGATGGTACTACCCACGGACCTTTCTGGCCGACCGAATCACGAAGGACATGCCATGACCCAGACCGTCGAATCCCAGACCGGAAGCCTGTTCGGCGAGCTTTGGACGCGCCTTTCGGATGAACAGTACCGCCAGTCGGTGGAACTCTTCACGCTGCGCGCCGAAAAGAACGGGTTCGACCTGGACTGGCTGAAGGGCAAGCGGTGCCTGGACGGCGGCTGCGGCAGCGGGCGCTATTCGGTGGCCATGGCCCTGCACGGCGCGGCGAGCATCGACGCCATCGACGTCTCCCAGACCGGCATCGCCGAAGCCAGCCGCCGGGCCGCCGACTTCAAGAACATCCACTTCCGCCAGGCGTCGGTCCTCGACATTCCCTTCGAGGACGCGACCTTCGACTTCGTCTGGTCGGCGGGCGTCATCCACCACACCCGCGACTTCGACGGCGCCCTGTCGGAGCTGACCCGCGTCCTGAAGCCCGGCGGCAAGCTGTTCCTGCTGGTCTACGGCGCCGGGGGCCTGCGCTGGAAGGTGATCCGCGCCCTGCGCCTGATCGCCATGGACCTGGGCCATGCCTACATCGACCGCGCCATCCAGGGCGCCGGGCTGCCCGCCAACAACCGCAAGCACTTCATGGACGACCTCTTCGTGCCGATCCAGCTGCTGACCGACTGGCCGACCCTGCGGGCCAAGCTGGAGGGCGAGGGCTACAAGGAGATCACCCGCTGGACCGACCACTCCCACGACCATGAGCGCGACGAGGCCTCGCAGCGCGAGGACATGGTCAAGCTGATCCGCATCTTCGAGGCCGCCGTCGCCAACGCCGCCAACGCCTTCGAGCGGCAGTTGTCGGACCTGGGCCTGCGCGTCGCCAAGGAATTCGTGGACCAGTTGGACCGCATCATGGCCGACGCCGACGCCGACGCCCAGACCAAGCGCGACCTGGTGGTCGGCGAGGGCGTGCATCGGGTGATCGCCGTCAAATAGGGGCCGCGCCCCGACCGTACCGACGTCAGGCGGGCCGCTTCCCTTCGGAGGCGGCCCGTTTTTCGTCGCGGGCCGCCAGCCGGACCCGCAGCATGGGCGGCACCAGGACCTTGTCCGGCCCCAGCTCCGCCACCAGTCGGTCATAGACCGCCTGCACGTCCTGGGCGACGCAGAGCACCACGGCGTCCAGGGAGCGGAACTGGCCGATGTGGTGCGCCACGGGCAGGCCACAGAAATCCGGCTCGTTGCGGGCCGGATCGACCGCCGCCAACAGGCGCACCCGTGCCCCGTGGGCGGCGACGGTGGCGATTTCCGCCAGTTCGCCGGTACCGTAGAGCACCACCGCGCGGTCGCCGCGACGATGGCATTCCTCCAGCAGGCTTTCGTACTGGTCCCGCGCCGCCCGGAAGTGGCGAAGCGAGAAGGAGAGGTACTCGGCCACCAGACGGCTCTTCTCGCGGAAGCCCTCCGGCGTCAGGTAGTAGCGGTAGCGACGCGCGGGCGCGTCCTGCATCTTCACCAGGCCCTTGCGCAGGCAGCGGCGCAACAGGGCGTTGGTCAGGCCCAGCGCGATGCCGAGCCGCGCCGCCAGGGACCGCTGGGACAGGGCCTCGTCGCTGTCGACGGCGTCCAGCAGGCCCAGCAGGTGCTCGGCCCGCTCGCCGTCGCCGCCGTCGTCCAGGACGCCGCCGTCCGCCTCGCCTGTCTTCGCCTTGGCCATGTCGCCGTGTCGCGCCTCAAGTGTTCACGCAATGAACGTAGGGCTTGGGCGGCGCCGGGTCAAGCCGGGGGGCCCCGGAGGAACGCTCCGCCGAACTTCCAGGCCCCCGCCCGCCTCGTCCGGCGGTATTCCCCATCGACGGCGCCGGAACAGGGGACGGGCCAAGCCTCGCTCCCTCTCGACCGGCGCCGCGCGGGGCCGCGCGGCCTTGGCGTTCACGCCGTGAACAAAAGCCGTTGACATCGGCGTTCACATCATGAACGTTAGGCGGGTCGATAGCCCCGCCACCCAAAGGGGCATTCCCCCGGGCCGCGAGGCCCCCTCGGCCACACCGCACCACAGCGCGAGCCAAAGCCCATGTCGTTCGACGCACCCATCCGCCCCGAACCGCCGCGCCAGGACGCGCGCGACGCGGGCGGCGACGATGGTGCCGACCGACGCGAGGTCGTCTTTCTGCTGTCCCCCCGCGTCATTGATTTCGACACCTTCCTGCCGACCGCCATTCAACTGAAGGCGCTTCGCCCCGGCTGGACGATCCGCTTCGTCACTTTTTCCCGCAAGAACGCCGACTTCATCCTGCGCAATCCGCTGATGGTCGAAGGCCTGCGCCGCTGCGGCACCCTGGAGTACCTGGGGTCGGAGACCGCCGGGGGCCGCCTGTCGCGGATGGTCCGCCGGGTCTCGACGCTGGCCCGGCTGACCGGCTGGGTGCTGCGCCGTCGCCGCCCGGTCCTGTTGATGAGCCGCCCCTTCACCGGCATGCCCTACAACCTGCTCTACGCGCTGGCGATGTCGCGCGGCGGCAAGGGCATCCTGCTGTGGAAGAGCCGCAGCCCCGACATCGTCCACCATCAGGTGTGGAAGGTGCGCGAGAAGCCCGAGCAACAGCCCTTGCCGTGGGCCAACCGCCTGCTCGGCCGCGATTGCGACGCCCTGGTCCACTACCACGAGGACCAGTCGGAAAACGTCGAATTGACCGGCCGCTACGGACGGGTCTCGGTTCCCTGGCTGCGCATCGGCTTCCCGCACCTGTTCCCGGCCTGGCGCGCCCTGGTCGAGGACGAGAGCGCGCGCGAACGGGCGGCCCTGACCGCCGACGGCGTGCCCGCCGACGCCGAGCTGTATTCCATGTTCGCGGCCAAGCCCTACAGCGCCGAGACCCTGCGCGACCCCGAGGCCATCCAGCGGGTCTTCATCCAGGCCCTGACCACGCTGGTCCGCCTGCGGCCCAAGGCCGTGGTCCTGATCCGCCCGCATCCGCTGGCCATCGACGCCGCCTACATCCAGGAGGCCATGGCGGCGGTCGGCGCCGATCACGCGCGGCTCAGCTTCGCCCATCCCGAGGTGCTGATCGCCCTGTCGCGGCGGGCCATCTTCAACAATCCGACCAACGTCATGTTTTCCTGTTACGACGGGCCGATGCTTGACGTTTCGGACTACCCCGACGACCATCACGCCGAGTTCGGGGCGCGGTCGCTGGCGCACGGCTACGGCCCGGTCTACGTGGACCCGCGCGGCGACGACTTCGCCGACCGCTTCGCCGCCGCCCTGAACGACGACGGCCTGTTCGACGATCCCGCCCTGACCGACAAGCGGGACGCCTTGCTGGCCGCCAACCCGCCGACCCTGACCCCGCTGCTCGACCTCCTGCGGCCCTGACCGCCGGACCGATGGACAGAGAAGAAGGACGCCCCGTGACCGCCACCGCCACCTTGACCGCTTGCCCCGTCTGCTCCGGCTCCGACCTGGACACCCGCCCCGAACACCTGCGGGATTCGGACACCATCAAGGTCCTACGGTGCAGGACCTGCGACCACACCTTCCTCGACAGCTTCACCCACGTCGACGAGGAGTACTTCGTCAACGACCAGTTCCTGCTGTCCAAGCCCGACGTGCGCGGCGTCGACCAGCGCCTGCGCCACTTCGAGGCCGAGAACCAGGAGCGGGTCAATCGCATCGGCCCGCTGGTGGTCAACAAGCGGGTCCTGGAATTCGGCTGCGGCGCCGGGGCGCTGATGGAAAAGCTGGCTCCCCTGTGCGGCGCCATCGAGGGCGTCGAGCGCACGGCCAGCTTCCGGACCCGCCTGGACGAGCGCGGCTACACCGTCCACGAGGACATCAAGGACTCCGAGGGCGAGTTCGACGTCATCCTCATGTTCCACGTCCTGGAGCACCTGACCGAGCCGGTCCAGGCCATCCGCGACTGCCTCGACCGCATGCGCCCCAACGGCCTGCTCTATATCGAGGTGCCGAACATCAACGACGCCCTGCTCAGCCTGTACGACGTGGAGGCCTACCACCGCTTCCACTTCTTCAAGGACCACCTGCACTATTTCAGCCGCAACAGCCTGGAACGGTGCATCGCCGAGGCCGGCGCCAAGCCGGTCACCCTGGCCGGCCACAATCGCTTCGGCCTGGCCAACCACCTCTATTGGCTGAAGACCGGCAAGCCCGGCGGCCACATGATCTGGAACTTCCTTGAAAGCCCCGCGGTCTTCCGCGAATACACCGGCGCGCTCGCCGCCGCCGGCATGTCCGACAGCCTGGTCGCCCAGGTCCGCAAACCGGCCTGACGCCGGTCGCAACGACGAAAGGGACACATTCATGAGCGCAGACAAGATCAACGTCTTCATCGGTTACGATCCGCGCGAGGTGGCCGCCTACAACGTGCTGTGCCACAGCATCAACGCCCGCGCCACCAAGCCCGTGAGCATCACGCCGCTGTCCTTGCAGCAGCTCGGTCCCCTCATGACGCGCGAGCGCAATCCGTTGCAGTCGACGGACTTCTCCTTCTCGCGCTTCCTGACCCCCTACCTGTCCGACTTCGAAGGCTGGTCGATCTTCATGGACTGCGACATGCTGGTCCTGGACGACATGGCCAACCTGTGGAACCTGCGCGACGACGACTACGCCGTCATGTGCGTCAAGCACGAACACACCCCGGTCGAGGAAACCAAGTTCCTGGGCGCGCCGCAGACCAAGTATGAAAAGAAGAACTGGTCCAGCGTCATGCTGTTCAACAACGCCAAGTGCAAGGCGCTGACCCCGGACTACGTCAACACCGCCACCGGCCTGCAGCTGCACCGCTTCCAGTGGCTGGACGGCGACCACCTGATCGGCGATATCCCGCACCGCTGGAACCATCTGGTCGACTATGATCCGGAAGTTCCGGTGGAAGAGATCTCCAACCTGCACTACACCATCGGTGGCCCCTACTTCGACGACTACGTCGATTGCGGCTATTCCGACCTGTGGCGCGCCGAACGCGACGCCATGCTGTTCGCCGCCCAGCGCGAGAAGGCCCCCGCTTGATGACCACGCCGACCATGACGCCCGCTTCCCTGCCCGCCCCGGCCGCCAACGGCACCTGCTACGGCGGTTCGGTCCCGATGCGGCGGATCGACCTCGACGACCTGCCGCGCTGGAGCCCCTGGCCCGCCCGACTCCTGGGCCTGGACGACTTCAATCCGGTGGCCCGCGACGTCGCCAAGATCGAAGCCGAATACGAGCAGGACAAATACAAGGCCGCGCTTGCCTTCTACCGGGAGAACCCGGGCCTCGATCCGCTTCAGGTGCGCCTGCGGGTGACCATTCCCGACGAGCGGACCGAATACGCGGGCGTCATGGACGGCGACCTTGTCGTCAGCACCCACCGCGGCTTCCTGGAGTACCAGTTGGCCAAGCTGGCCGATCTGGTGCGCCCGGCGGTGGAAAAGAGCGCCACGGTGATCGAACTGGGCTGCGGCATGGGCGCCAACCTGTGGTACCTGTCGCGCGTCTTCGGGACCAACCGGACCTATGTCGGCGCCGACTTCTCGGCCAACGCCGTGACGCTGGGCAACAGCCTCTACGCGGACCAGGCGCCGATCACGCTCGAGACCTTCAACTTCTTCGACGCCACCTACCGCGCCATCGACGCCGCCGAAGGCCCGGTCACGGTCTTCACCGTCCAGGCGCTGGAACAGCTTCCATCGGCGGCCCATGTGGTCGACGTCCTGGCCGGGTACGGCGACAAGATCGCCGGGGTGGTCCATATGGAACCGTCCTATCAACTGTTCGACGACAGCCTTCTGGGGCTGATGCGCCGCCGCTACATCGACCTCAACGACTACAACCGGGATCTTCTGGGGGCCTTGAAGGACCACCCGAAGGCCACCCTGGATTCGGTCGACGCCGGTCTGATGGGGGTGAACCCGTTCAATCTTCTGTCCGCCTACTCCTGGCGTCCGACCGCCTGATCCGCCGCGACGCGGCTCGGGTCGGCGCGACGCCCCCAGGGATTTCATGGTCAGGGAAACTGCAGAATGAAGATCGACCACCTTCAGCACCGCCTGGAACAGGCGATGTTCTATTACGGAACGCGGGCCGGTATTCCCTTCGATGTCCTGGGCGCCGTCGCCGACGCCGGAAGCGTCCTGCGGCGCCCCCTCGACACCCTACGCCGCAAGGACCTGGCGCGCGACATCGTGCGCCATTCCAAGTGGGCCAATTTCATGCCCCGCGACAAGGGCTTCGCCGCCCTGGCGCCGGGCCAGTTGCCGGGCATGGAGGAGGCCATCGCCGCCGGTCGCGCCATCTACGACAAGCGCGTCGCCGGGGAGATCGCCAAGAAGCCCAACAATCCGTTCTATCCGCTGGCCAAGCGCGAGGACCTTCTGGAACACCGCGCGATCCTCGACTTCGCCCTCAGCGAGGCGGTGATCGAGACCGTCACCGGCTATTTCGGCGAGGTTCCCAAGCTCGGCTACGCCGACGTCTGGCTGACCCGTCCGTCGGGCAAGGACCAGCCGTTCCACAGCCAGTTGTTCCACCTCGACAAGCCGGACACCAAGATCGCCACGGTGTTCCTCAACGTCTCCGACGTGAAGCCGGAGAACGGCCCCTTCTCCTTCGTGCCCGCCGACGTCTCGGACGCCGTCTGCAAGGCGACGCACTACAAGGAAGCCTATCAGAACAACACCGCCTCCAAGGCCGAGGTGGAAGGCCGCCTGACCGACGAGCAACTGTTCGCCCACTGCGACCGCGACAGCCTGATCGAGTTGGTCGGCCAGGGGAACGGCGGCTTCGTCGACACCTCCACCTGCATGCACTACGGCAGCCGTTGCCGCGAGGGCGAGCGCGTGGTGGTGGTCATCCGCTTCCTGCAATCGCGGCGGACCCGCTACAACACCCGCGACCTTTACGCCGGGCACCCCTATGGCGCCGACCCGGTGCGCCGTCTGGTCCTGGAAGAGTCGACTCCGGCGGCGTGAACCGCCGCCCGGCGCGGCGGTTCCCTTCTCCAACCTGTGATCATCCATGCCTCTGCCCGTCATCCACATCGGTTACTTCAAGACTGGCACCACCACCCTTCAGGGGAATGTCTTCGCGGCGCACGGGAAAATCGCCAACGTCGGAAAGCCCGGACCGGCCCAGGCCGCGCGGGAGGTCGTCGCCGCGCTCGCCGGGAAGGGCACCATCGCCGCCGCCCGCGAGGCATGGCGCGACCTCGTGGACGGCCTGCCGGAGGAGCGAACCCCCGTCCTCTCTCAAGAGGCGCTGGCGACGCTCGCGATCGACCATCCCGATCTTCCCCAGGCCCTGGCGGACATCGTCGGCCCGGCGCGGATCCTGATCACCGTGCGTCGGCAGGCGCACCTGATCGAATCCCTCTACATCCACCAGGAAAAGGTCGCCCGGCACGCCGCGCCGGACGCCTGGCTGGCCGACAACACCGCCCTGTTCCTGAAGCTTCTGGACTTCGAGGCGATGGCGGCGCGCTTCGCCGCCGTTTTCGGCGCCGGGAACGTCCATGTTCTGCCCCTGGAGCTGTTGCGGGACGACCCCGCCGACTATGCCCGACGGCTGGGAGCGGTCCTGGACATGCCGGGACCGGACCTGGAGCCGTTCCTCGCCCGCCCGGCCAGGAACCAGCGCAAGAGCCGACGCGAGTTGATCTACATCCGTCTGCGCAGCGCCCTGGCGCCGGGCCTTCGTCTCAGCCGGTGCCTGCCGGCGGCCCTCGCGCGGCGGTTCCAGGGCTTCCTTGGGGGCGGACAGGCCGCCGCGCCGAAGTTCTCCGCCGCCCGCCTGCGCGACATCGAAGCCCACTTGGCGCCCAGCAACGCCCGGCTGGCCGCGTCCCATGGGGTGCCGCTGCGCGCCCTGGGCTACGCGGTCACCGGGACGGAGGCGGCATGACCTTCCGCCGCGTCTTCGACGTCTACGGCATGCCCCATCGCGACGTGGCTATCCTGCTGGCCCTGCAAATGGCGGTCATCGTCACCGAGGGAGCGGGCATGGGCATGCTTCTGCCCATCATGCAGTTCATCCGCGACGATGGGCACATCGAGGCGCTGACCGCCGACAGCGGGCTTTGGCGGATCATCGAGCGCGCCTTCGAGGCCGTCGGCCTCGGCATTTCCCTGGAAGGCCTCATCCTGATCAGCCTAGCGGCCATGATCCTGCGCCAAATCACCAGCTACGCCAACAACGCCTATCGCGTCCACCGCCGCGAATCCCGCATTCAGCGCATCCGCGAGCGGTATCTGGCGGCCTATCTGGCGGCGACGCGCGGCTATCAACAGACGGCCATGTCCGGCGAAATGGCCAACGAGCTGACCCAGGAGATGGATCGCTCGGTGCGCGCCGTCTTCCAGACGGTCCGCATCCTCGGCTCCGGGGTTCTGGTGATCGTCTATGTCGCCGGGTGCGTTCTCATCTCCGCCCCCATGACCTTCTTGTCCTTCGGCGTCCTGCTGGCCGCCGTCCTGGTCACGGTCCCGGTCTTGCGGCTGTCGACCCGCCAGGGCGATCAGGTCGTCACCGCCAACCGCGACGTCACCGCCTATCTGGTGGAGCGACTGGCCAACAGCCGCCAGATAAAACTGGCCGGGACCGAGGCCGACGAGATGGATGCCTTCGGGCGCATCGGATCCAAGCAGGCGCGGGCGCGCGCCGCGCTCCAGATGCTGACCGAAAGGATGAACCTGATTCTCGTGCCCGCGACCGGCATGCTCAGTCTCGCGCTCGTCTACTTCGGCTATCGGCTCGACCTGACGTTGGACGTCATCGGGTTCTTCGTCATCATCCTTTTACGACTGATGCCGCTGGCCCGCGAGGTTCTCGGCGACGCCCAGGCCGTCTTGAGCACCTGGGCGGCCGCCGCCTCGGTGAGCGACCGCATCCTGGCCCTGGACGCGCACCGCGAGAAGGATGGCGGCGACGCGCCGATGCCCGTCCTGGACCGCGCCATCGCCTTGCGCTCCGTGAGCTTCACCTACCCCGGAGCGGCCACCCCCGCCCTGAAATCCATCACCCTGGAGATCGCCGCCGGACGCATGACGGCCGTCGTCGGTCCCTCCGGCGCGGGAAAGAGCACGCTGATCGACCTTCTGCCGCGCGTCTGGGAGCCGACCGCCGGGACCATCCTGATCGATGACGTGCCCCTGCCCGACATTCGCCTGAGCGCCTTGCGCGGGGCCATCGGCTATGTGCCGCAACGCCCCCTGATGTTCAACGTCTCCGTCCGCGAACACCTTTGCTACGGCTGCCCCGCGGCGACGCCCGAGGCCATGGAGCGCGCCGCCGACCTCGCCGGGGCGACGGACTTCATCAGGGCCTTGCCCGAGGGCTGGGAGACACTCCTCGGTGAAGGGGGCGACCGCCTTTCGGGCGGCCAGAGGCAGCGCCTTGAACTCGCCCGCGCCTTGCTGCGCGGCGGGCGGGTGCTGATCCTCGACGAGCCGAGTTCCGGTCTCGATCCCCAGTCGGCGCGGCATGTCCAGGACGCCCTGGAGCGAATCCGCGCCGAGACGTCCACCACCATCGTCCTGATCGCCCACACGCCCGAAGCGGTCAGGAACGCCGACACCATCATCGTTCTGCGGGACGGACGGGTGATCGACCGAGGTCCCCACGACGTCGTCTCAGGGCATCCCGGCTGGTACCGGGACGTGTTCCTCAAAACGGGTGAGACCGCCCCCCCTTCGGTTTGACCCGTTCCCCGAAACGCCAGGATTTCGCCATGCCGCCCCTCGACATCCCGCCAATCGACCCTGACCGCGAGAACGTAAGGGTGGTCTATCGCTTCCTTCCGCCGCGCGGCCTGCGCTACAACTCAATGGATCGCACCGCCGCGCCCCTGGGGACGACCCGGCGGATCGTCTCGTCCCGAAAGGCTTACCCCACGCGCCCCTAACGATAGGCCCCGGCACCGCGCAATGCTGTTCAGTTCCTACACCTTCATCCTGGTCTTCCTTCCGCTGACGCTCGCGGCCTTCGCCGCGGCGCGTCGGTATGGGGCGGCCAGGGTGGGGGCGGGCGTCCTGGTCGCCGCCTCGCTGATCTATTACGGCTGGTGGAACCCGATCTACCTGTGGCTGATAGGCGGTTCGATCCTGGTCAACTTCGCCGTCGCCGGACGCCTGTCCGCGGCGCGGGAGGCAGGCCGGACGGGCGCCGCGCGGGGCTGGCTGGCGGTCGGCGTCGTCGCCAACCTGGCGCCCCTGACCTATTACAAGTACGCCGCCTTCCTGGCCGAGACGGCGGTCTCCGTCGCCGGTCTCGAGGGAGGATTCGAGCAGTTGGCCCTGCCGCTGGGCATTTCCTTCTTCACCTTCCAGCAGATCGCCTATCTGGTCGACGTGCGCCGGGGCATCGCCCACGAAACCAGCCTCTTGCGCTATGCCCTCTTCGTGACCTTCTTCCCGCAGTTGATCGCCGGTCCCATCGTCCATCACGGCGAGATGCTGCCGCAGTTCCGGTTTTTCGGACGGCTGCGCTGGGATGACCTGAGCGTCGGCGCGACCCTGTTCACCATCGGCCTGTTCAAGAAGGTCTGTATCGCCGACAGCATCGCCCCCTTCGCCAACGAGGCCTTCGCCGCCGCCGGACCGGACGGCGCGGGCGTCGACCTGATCCTCGCCTGGCAGGGGGCGCTGGCCTATACCTTCCAGCTCTATTTCGACTTCTCGGGCTATTCGGACATGGCCATCGGCGCGGCCCGCCTGTTCGGCATCCGCCTGCCCATGAACTTCAACGCCCCCTACCGCGCCCACGACATCATCGACTTCTGGCGCCGCTGGCACATCACCCTGTCGCGATTCCTGCGCGACTACCTCTATATCCCGCTCGGCGGCAACCGCCTGGGACCGGCGCGGCGCCACGGCAACCTGATGGTGACCATGCTGCTGGGCGGCCTGTGGCACGGCGCGGGCTGGACCTTCGTCCTGTGGGGCGGGCTGCACGGCGTCCTGCTGGTCCTCAACCATGCCTGGAACGGCTGGCGCCGCCGCGGTGGGCGCGTGGTCGCGCCGCCGCGCGGCGCCCGCCTGTGGACCGGTCGCGCCGTCACCTTCATCGCCGTCCTGTTCGCCTGGGTGGCCTTCCGGGCGCCGGACATGCAGACCGCCGGGACCGTCTGGGCGGGCATGATCGGCCTGCATGGCGTCGTCCTGCCGCAGACGCTCGGCGGCATGCTCGGGCCGTTGGCCCAGACCGCCGAATCCTGGGGCGTCGCCTTCGCCGCCATTCCCCTGACCGACATGGTCCGCGTCTGGGGCATCCTGATCGGCCTGCTGGCGGTCTGCTGGCTGCTGCCGACCCCCTACGAAATCCTGCGCGCCGAGGCCCCGGCCCTGGGCGGCGGCTCGCTGGGCGGGGCGGCGGTGCCCGACGAACCGCCGACCGAGCGCCCGGTCCTGGCCGCGCGCCTGACGTGGCGCCCCTCGGTCGCCTGGGCGGCGGCGGTCGGCCTCGGCCTCGCCGTCAGCCTTCTGGGCGTCGCCCTGCAGACCAGCGAGTTCCTGTACTATGACTTCTGATCCCACGGCCAGCCCCCCGCCCGAGCGCGACGCCGCGGGGCATCGGCGCTATTTGATCGTCGCGGCGGTCGTCGCCCTGGTCTGCCTCAGCCCGCTGGCCGGGGGCGCCGCCCTCCTGTGGCGCGGTGGCGAGCTTCTGAGCGTCGCCGAGGTCGCCGCCGCCCAGCAAGCCACCAAGGCCATCTACGGCACCGCCGTCCACGGCAACGACGCCGAGCACCGCCTGGCCCTGATCGCCGAGCGCAAGCCGCGCGTCGTCGCCATGGGGTCGTCGCGCATGGAGCAGATGCGCCAGGACTATTTCGCGGCCCCCTTCGCCTGCCTGTGCACGGCCATGGGCGAGATGGCCCACGGCCCCGGCCTGATGCGCGCCCTGCTGACGGTCCACCGCCCGGACATCGTCCTCTTGGGCCTGGACTATTGGTGGTTCGCCGACAGCCCGACGGCGGGCGCCTGGACGCCGTCCGCCGATCCCACCGGCCTGACCGTCGGCAAGCTGGTCAAGCCGCTGACCTGGGTCGGCGACGGCACCCTGAGCGCCGAGGCGGCCCGCGCCCTGCTGTCCGGCGACCGCGTGGCCGAGGTCATCGACCGCCCGGCCATCGGCGTCGCCGCCCGCCTGACAGGGCGCGGCGTGCGCGCCGACGGCTCCGCCTTCCACGGCGACGTTCTGTTCGCCGACGCCCCGCGCCGCCCCAGCCAGGACATCCCCCACGTCCTGGAGCAGGTGCGCGACGGCGGCCCCTATTACCCCCACGACCTTACCCCGGCCCCCGACCGTCTGGCCCTGCTGGAAGAGACCATCGCCCTCGGGCGGGAGGCGGGCGTCACCGTGATCCCCGTGCTCACGCCCATGATGCCGACCGTCGCCGCCGCCATGGCCCGCCAGCCCGGCCTCGCCTACGTCGAGGACATCCACCGCATGGTCGCCGAAGCCGGAGCCGTCGACGCCTTCGACGCGACGGCCTTGGGGGCGGGAGACTGCGGCTTCCTCGACGACCGCCACGGCGGCGACGGAGTCTATATGCGCCTGCTGGAAGCCATCGCCGCGACGCCGCGCGGCGCCGCCCTGGCGCCCTACCTCAGCCCGTCCCTGGACGCCGCCATCGCCGCCGCCAAGGGGCGGGCCCTGGCCCGCTTCGACGCCAGCCTCTATCCCTTGCCTGAAGGCGACTTCCTGGCGCTGGGATGCAAGAAGGGAGTCCGATGACAGCCTTGCAAGCCTACCTGCGCGCCGCCCGTGCCTTCGGGCTGCGCAAGAGCGAAGCGGTCGCCCTGCTGCTGATCGACATCGCAGCCGTGTTCATGGAAGTCGGCGGCGTCGCCATGCTGATTCCCGTCTTCCAGTTCATGAAGACGGACGGCGACCTGTCCGTCCTGCGCGAGTCCGGCGACTATTGGGACATCATCATCCAGGGCCACCAGACGGTCGGCGTGCCGGTGTCCCTGACCTCGCTGCTGGCGGTCTCGTTCATCCTCATCATCCTGCGGCAGGCGTTCATCTATCTGCGTCTGGTCTATCGCGCGGCGACCCGCCAGCGGGCCATCCATCGGGTCCGGGTCGGCACCTTCGACCGCTTCCTGGCCGCCAGCAACGCCTACCAGCACGACGTCCTGCACGGATCGCTGATCGCCGACGTGACGGTGGAGATCCCGCGCGCCATCAACGCCGTCTACGACACCGTCCTGGTGCTCGGCCAGATCCTGCTGATCGGCGCCTATACGGCCGGGCTGCTCAGCCTGTCGGTGCCGATGACCGTGGTGTCGCTGGTGGTCCTCGGCCTGACCGCCGGATTGCTCAAGAACCTGATGAAGCGGTCGGCCTCGACCTCGTCGCTGATCACCCAGGCCAACCAGTCCTTCGGCACCTTCCTGGCCGAACGCCTGCGCGCCGCGCGCCTGATCCGCCTGTCGGGCACCGAAGCGACCGAGCAGGCGGCGCTGACCGACCTGTCGGGCGCCTGCCGCAGCCGCACCATCACCCTGCAACGCCTTCAGGCGAAGAGTCAGGTGCTGATCGAGCCGGTGGCCGTCGCCGTCGCCTTCGGCGTGATCTACATCGGCTACACCTGGATGGACATGCCCGTCGAAGTGCTGGGCATCTTCATCCTGGTGCTGGTCCGCCTGATGCCCGTCATCAAGACGGCGGTGACCGACTTCCAGACCGTTCTCGGCCAGTGGGCCAGTCTGGCCGCCATCATGCGGCGCCTGACATCCATGGAACGGAACCCCGATCCCAAGGGCGGGTCAAAGGTCCTGGACGGCCTGCGCGAGGACCTCGTCTGCGAGGACGTCCACTTCGCCTACGGCGACGGCGACCCGGCCTTGCGCGGCGTGTCCTTGCGCGTCCCGGCGGGCACCATCACCGCCCTGGTCGGCCCCTCCGGGGCGGGCAAGAGCACCCTGATCGACCTGCTGCCGCGCCTGCGCGATCCCTCGGCGGGGCGCATCCTGATCGACGGCGTGCCGCTCACCGACTTCACCATCGACAGCCTGCGCGCCCACGTCGCCTATGTCCCCCAGCAACCACAGATCTTCAACGGGCGGCTGATCGACCATATCCGCTACGGCCACCCCGAGGCCGACGAACAGGCCGTGCGCGAGGCCGCGCGTCTGGCCGGTGTCGACGAATTCGTCGACCGCCTGCCCGACGGCTACGACACCATCCTGGGCGAAGGCGGCAACCGCCTGTCGGGCGGCCAGCGCCAGCGGCTGGATCTGGCCCGCGCCCTGGTCCGCCGGGCGCCGCTGCTGATCCTCGACGAACCGGCCAGCAGCCTGGACGCCGATTCCGAGGCCCGCCTGCGCGACGCCCTGCACCGCATCCGCGCCGAAACCACCATCACCGTGGTGGTGGTCGCCCACGGCCTGGGACTGGTCGATCAGGCCGACCAGATCGTCGTCCTGCAGGACGGCCGGGTGATCGACCACGGCACGCCGTCGGAGCTGATGGCCCGCCCCGGCTGGTACCACGACGCCCTCCACCGCCAGCGCAACGGATCGACGGCGCCGGACGCCGCGACTTGTGAAGACGGCGGCGAAGGACTAGGACTTTCCCCCGCCCCATCGGAGACCGAACCGAAAGCATGACCGAGCCAAGATCGCCCTTCGCCAGCGTCGGCGTCTGCGGCAACTACTACAACATCCACATCCTGACGTCGGTGGCCCGGCGCCTGAAGGAACGCCACGGCAGCCGCCTGCACCTCTATGTCGGCAGCGAGCGCGAGGTCGCCGGTTTCCGCCGCCGCGACACCGAGGGCCTGTGGACGACCATCTCGTGCCGCCGCGGCCTGCTCGACGGCGTCGACGCCCCGGTCGCCGACGAGGCCGCCGTCTTCGCCGCGGCCCAGGCGTGGGAAGCGCGGCTGGGCGAAAACCTGAACACCCTGATGCTCGACCAGCGCCAATTGGGACGGGGCTACCAGCCGCTCGGCGAACGCTATCCGCGCAACCCCAAGCTGGTGGCCGCCAGCTACGCGCAGGTCCTGCGCGGCGTGGTCGCCACGCTGGACGACTGGGACCGCGACCTTCGTGACAAGGGCGTGACCCTGCTTCTGGACTGCCCCCTGACCGCCGAGTGGGTCTTGCGCGCCCACCAGGGGGAGACCCGCCTGCTGTCCTTCGGACGCCACGGCAACCTCTATTACTGGAGCCTCGGCGCCCTGCGCCGCCACCCGCCCCTGAAGGCCGCCTTCGATGCCCTGGACGACGCGCCCGACGCGGGCCTGGACGCCGGATACGCCGCCGCCGTCGCCAAGATGAGCAAGATGCACCAAAGCGCCCGGACGGCGCGGACCGGCCTGGCCATCCTCGGCAACGTCCGCTCCTACGGCGTCAACCTGCTGCGCGGACGGCGGGCGCCGATCAGCGACATCTGGGACGGCCCGCTGCGCCGCAACGCCGCCCTGCGCCGCTACGAGCGTCTGGCGACCGGCACCCTGGAGAGTCTGGCCGGGCGCTCCTACGTCTACTTCCCGCTTCAGAAGGAGCCGGAGACCGCCTGGGCCGTCATGTCGCCGGAATTCACCAGCCAGCACGCCGCGCTGATGGCCGCCTCCCAGGCGCTGCCCGCCGGAACCCTGTTGGCGGTGAAGGAGAACGTCACCGCCCTGGGCCGCCGCCCGGTGGGCTTCTATGACCAACTCCTCGACATGAAGAACGTCGTCCTGGTCGGCCTGGACGAGCCGTCGATCCCGCTCCAGAAAGGCGCCCTGGCGACCGGCACCCTGAACGGCACGGCGACCCTGGAATCGGCGATCATGGGCAAACCCACCTTCCTGTTCGGACGCCACATGCTGCACACCTTCCTGGACCACGTCCTGGTGGTGCGCGACCCCGCCGACCTGCGCCCGTTCCTGGCCCGCGCCGCCGCCGGGGAGATCGACGCCACCAAGGCCCGCCGCGACGGAAACCGCTTCATGGCCGCCCTCAAGCAGACCTGCTTCGACCTCGGCGCCTTCATCCTGGACAGCCAGTATGATACGGACAAGGTGGACCAGGTGTACGGCGAAACGGCCTACGCCGCCCTGGCCGAAAGCCTGGGGCTGACGGCCTCGCGCCCCCCGGAAGCGGAGACCGCGTCATGAGCCCGACCCTGCCCCCGACCCTCTCCGTCGGCGACCGCGTCGTCGGACCGGGCCACGCCCCGCTGGTCATCGCCGAAATCGCCCAGGCCCACGACGGCAGCCTGGGCTTCGCCCACGCCTTCATCGACGCCGCCGCCGACGCCGGAGCCGGGGCGGTCAAGTTCCAGACCCACATCGCCGCCGCCGAAAGCGCCCGCGACGAGCCGTGGCGGGTCAAGTTCAGCCCCCAGGACGACACCCGCTACGACTACTGGCGGCGCATGGAGTTCACCGAGGACCAGTGGCACGGACTGCGCCGCCACGCCCACGACGCCGGCGTGCTGTTCATTTCCTCGCCCTTTTCCGAGGCGGCCGTGGAGCTTCTGACACGGGTCGGCGTCGACGCCTGGAAGGTCGCCTCGGGCGAGGTCACCAACGGCCCGATGTTCGACCGCATGGCGGCGGGCGGCCAGCCCTTCCTGCTGTCCACCGGCATGTCGCCCTGGGCCGAGATCGAGGCCGCGGCGGCGCGGGTCGCCGCCACGGGACGCCCCTGCGGCGTCCTGCAATGCACCTCCATGTATCCGACGCCGCCCGAGAAGTGGGGCCTCAACGTCCTCGGCGAACTGCGCGCCCGCCTCGGCTGTCCGGTCGGCCTGTCGGACCATTCGGCGACCACCGCCGCCGGGCTGGCCGCCGTGGCGCTGGGCGCCGACATGCTGGAAGTGCACGCCTGCTTCGACCGCCGCATGTTCGGCCCCGACACGGTCGCCTCCCTGACCTTCGACGAGTTGAAGGCGCTGGTGGACGGCGCCCGGGCCATCGCCCTGGCCCACGCCAACCCCGTGGACAAGGACGCGGTGGCCAAGGATCTGGCCGCCATGCGCCGCATCTTCACCAAGAAAATCGTCGCCGTCCGGACGCTCGCCGCCGGGCACGCCCTGGCCGCCGACGACCTGACCCTGAAGAAGACGGCCCAGGACGGCCTACCGCCGGAAGCCCTGGGCGGTCTCGTGGGGCGCCGCCTGCGCCGCGACGTGGCGCCCGACGAGGCCGTCGTCGAGGCCGTCCTGGAGCCGGAGGGTCCGGCGTGAGCCCGCTTATCCTCATCGCCGAGCCGGAGAATTTCTCCGCCGACGCCCGCGCCCGCCTGGACGCCTTGGGCACCGTCGAGGCGGCGGGCACCCTGGACCGCGCCGGACTGCTGGCCCGCGTCGGCGGGGCGGATGTCCTGATGGTGCGGCTCGGCAACCTCATCGACGCCGAGGTGCTGGCCGCCGCGCCGCGCCTGAAGGCCATCGTCTCGCCGACCACGGGTCTCGACCATATCGACGTGGAGGCCGCCCGCGCGCGCGGCGTCGCGGTCCTGTCCCTGCGCGGCGAGACCGCCTTCCTGCGCACCGTGACGGCGACGGCGGAACTGACCTGGGGCCTGCTGCTGGCGGTCCTGCGCGGTATTCCCGGCGCCGCCGCCTCGGTGCGGGACGGCGATTGGGACCGCGACCGCTTCCGCGGCCAGGAGGTGCGCGGCAAGCGGCTGGGCATCGTCGGCCTGGGCCGCCTGGGGTCCATGGTCGCCCGCTACGGCGCCGCCTTCGCCATGCCGGTCGCCGCCTACGATCCGTTCCTGGCGCCCGAGGATTGGCCGCCGGAGGTGGAGCGCCTGGACAGCCTGCGCGCCCTGGCCGCGCGAAGCGACGTCCTCAGCCTGCACGCCCCCCTGACCGAGGATACCCGCGGCCTGCTGACCGCCGCCGACATCGCCGCCCTGCCCAAGGGCGCGGTGGTGCTGAACACCGCGCGCGGCGCCCTGGCCGACGAGGCGGCGCTGGCGAGCGCCCTGGACAGCGGCCATCTGGCGGGCGCCGGGCTGGACGTCCTGGCCGACGAGACCACCGGCGGCGCCTTGTCGTCGCCGCTGGTGGCGTTGGCCCGCCGCCATCCCGGTGTCATCATTACCCCGCATATCGGCGGCGCCACCGTGACCTCCATGGCCCGCACCGAAGTCTTCATGGCCGACAAGCTGGCCGAGTTTCTAGGGGAGACCCACCCATGAACCGCCCCCGCCGCGTCTGCGTGGTCATCACCGCGCGTCCCAGCTATGCCCGCATCAAGACCGCCCTCAAGGCGATCCAGGAGCATGACGGCCTGGAACTGATGCTGGTCTGCGCGGCCTCGGCGCTGCTCGACCGCTATGGCAAGGTGATCGACGTCATCCGCGCCGACGGCTTCGAGCCGAAGGCCATGGTGCATATGCTGCTGGAGGGCGAGAACCTCGTCACCTCGGCCAAGTCGACGGGCCTCGGCATCGTCGAACTGGCGTCGGTCTTCGAAAGCCTGAAGCCCGACGTGGTGGTGTCGGTCGCCGACCGCTACGAAACCATCGCCACCGCCATCGCCGCCGCCTACCTCAACCTGCCCGTCTGCCACGTGCAAGGCGGCGAGGTCACCGGCTCCATCGACGAAAAGGTGCGCCACGCCGTCACCAAGCTGGCCGACATCCATTGCGTTTCCAGCGACGGCGCCGCCGACCGCGTGCGCCGCATGGGCGAACGCCCGGAAAAGGTCTTCGTCACCGGCTGCCCGTCCATCGACATCGCCGCCTCGGTCATGGCCGAACCGGCGGACAGCTACCGCGTCGAGGATCTGCTGAAGAACCAGGGCGTCGGGCACGGCCCGGCGGCGGAGGACGGCTATCTGGTGGTGATGCAGCATCCCGTCACCACCCATTACGACCGCGCCGGCGAGGAACTGACGACCACCATGAAGGCGGTCGTGGCGTTGAACCGCCCGACGTTCTGGTTCTGGCCCAACGTCGATCCCGGCTCCGAACTGACCGCCAAGGCCATCCGCGTCTACCGCGAGACGGCCAATCCGACCAACATCCGCTTCCTGAAGAACCTGCCGCCGGAGCATTTCCTGCGCCTGCTGCGCAAGGCCGGGTGCCTGATCGGCAATTCCTCGGTCGGTATCCGGGAATGCGCCTACATGGGCGTGCCGGTGATCAACATCGGCGACCGCCAGTCGCGCCGCGACCGCGGTCCCAACACCATCGACGTGCCCCACGACAGCGAGGCCATCCGCGCCGCCGCCGAACGGCAGCTCGCCCACGGGCCTTATCCGTCCAGCGACGTCTACGGCGACGGGACGGCGGGCCGCAACATCGCCGACACCCTGGCCGCCGCGCCGCTCGACATCGACAAGCAGATCACCTACTGAGCCTGAGTCCCGCCATGAGCGCGCCCGCCTCCTCCGCCCCCCGCCGCCCCCGTATCCTCGCCCTCATTCCCGCGCGGGGCGGATCCAAGGGCGTGCCGGACAAGAACATCCGCCCGGTCGGCGGACGGCCGCTCATCTGCTGGTCCATCGCCGAGGCCCTGCGGGCCGGGGACCTGTTCACCCGCGTCCTGGTCAGCACCGACAGCGAGCGCATCGCCGCCATCGCCCGCGACTGCGGCGCCGACGTGCCCTTCCTGCGGCCGCCCGACCTGGCCAGCGACACGGCCAAGACCCTGCCGGTCATCCAGCACGCCGTGGAGTGGGTGGAGCGCGAGGACGGCCGGCCCCTCGACTGGGTGATGTTGTTGCAGCCGACCGCGCCCCTGCGCACGGTCGAGGACATGCGGACCGCCGTCGCCCAGGCCGAGACCGGCGGCTGCGATTCGGTGATCAGCGTGGTCCAGGTCTTCGCCCATCATCCCATCCTGATGAAACGCATCGTCGACAACCGCCTGGAACCCTTCTGCATCGAGGAGCGCGAGGGCACGCGGCGCCAGGACTACGACCCGCCCGCCTATATGCGCAACGGCTGCATCTATCTGTCCCGCCGCGACACCCTGATGCGCGACAACTCCATCTGGGGCGCCGCCATCCGGCCCCTGGTCATGCCCGAGGAACGCTCGGCCAACGTGGACAGCCTGCTCGACCTCAAGGTGGTCGAGGCCCTGCTGGCCGAAAGGCGGGCGCCATGACTGACGGTCGCCGCGTCCTGATGCGCGAAGGCCACGGCTGGCGCCACCTGGACCGCCCCGACGGCGGCCTGTGGTTCAAGGGCCACCTGCACGCCATGACCCCCGAGGCGCTCGGCGACCACCTCGCCGAGGCCACCGACCTCGACGCCGCCGCCAAGGTGATGGCCCAGGCCGACGGGCATTTCGCCGTCGTTCTGACCGCCCCCAACCGGGTGATCGCCGCCACCGACCCCTGCGCGACCATTCCGCTCCTGGTCTCGACGGGCGCCGCGCCCCTGGTGTCGGGGCAGGCCCGCCTGCTGGCCGAGCATCTGGGCCTTGGCCTGGACCAGGTGGACCCCGCCGCCGCGCGGGACATCGCCATGGCGGGCTACACCTTCGGCGCCCGTACCCTCTATCACGGCTTGGACGCCCTGCGCCCCGGAGAGCTGGCCTGGATCGACGACGGCGGCCTGACCCGCCATCGCTACGCCACCTATCGGCCCCGCCCGCTGAGCGACCATAGCGCCGACAGCGCCGCCGATCGCCGCGCCTTGGCCGACCTGACGCTCGGCATCCTGGAAAAGATGGTCGCCGGACTGGGCGGACGGACGGTCATGGTGCCGCTGTCGGCGGGCCTGGACTCCCGCGCCATCCTCAGCGGCCTGAAGGAGCTTGGCTACGCCAACGTGCGCGCCTTCTCCTACGGCCAGACGGGCAACCACGAGGCCCTGGCCGCCAAGCGCATCGCCGAGCGGCTGGGCTACGACTGGACCTTCATCGCCCACACTCCGGCCCTCCAGGCCGCCACCTTCGCCTCCGAGGATTGCCGCGCCTTCGAACGACTGGTGGCCGATCCGCTCAACGCCATCCCCTTCCAGCAGGACCTTTACGCCGTCGGCGCCGTGAAGGCGTCCGGCTACGCGCCGCCCGACGCCGTCTTCGTCAACGGCCAGAGCGGCGACTACATCAGCGGCAATCACGTCCCGGCGACCTTCTGGGAAACGGCGCCGGACGGCCCCGACGCCCGCCGCGCCCGTCTGGTCCAGGCCACCATCGCCAAGCACATGAGCCTATGGGGGTGCCTGCTGACGCCCGAGGGCCGGGCGCTGGCCGCCGCCTCCATCGACGCCGAGGCCGAGGCCCTGGGCGGATACGGCGCCGAGGCGGGCGACGACTTCGGCCTGTTCGAGGCGATCGAATTCCAGAACCGCCAGAGCAAATACGTCATCGCCGGCCAGCGCACCTACGAATGGTACGGCTTCGACTGGCGCCTGCCGCTGTGGGACCTGGACTACCTGACCTATTGGCGCGCCGTGCCGTTGGCCGCCAAGCGCCGCCAGACCCTCTATCGCCGCGCCCTCGTCGAGGCCGACTGGGGCGGCGTGTGGGGAGAGGGCTGGTGGCCCGGACGGGTGGTCGTGCCGCGCTGGGCGGCGGCCCTGCGACTGGCCGCCAAGGCCGCCCACGCGCCGCTGGGCGCCCAGCGGTGGCACGCCTTCGAACGGCGCGTCTTCAACTGGCTGATCGATCCGGTCAGCAACTACGCCGTCGCCCCCTACGGGCGGGTGCTGCTGGACCGCCGCGGCCACCGCAACGCCATTTCCTGGCATGTGGAGGCCTACCTGACCGGCAAGGGCCTGACCCTCGACGGGTGCCCGCTGGCGACGGAGGCGGACCGATGACCCGCGTACTGGTGGTCAGCCGCCTGTTCACCGGCTTCGCCGACGGCCTCGCCGAGGGTGTCTGGCGGCCGCGCGGCGCGCCGACCATCTACAAGCTCCTGGAGGCCCTGGCGGCCCGCCCGGATATTGATCTGGTGACCGTCTTCAGCCTGAAGAACCAGACCCCGGACCCGCGCTTCAAGCGGGCCACGCGCCTGGATCTGCCGCCGCTCGGCACCGTCTACGTCCTGCCCAGCCGCGAATTGGGCCGGGGGCCGATCACCCGCCGCCTGTCCTTCCTGCTGACCGAGGTCGAGCAGGTGCTGCGCTGCCTGTGGATCGCCCGGCGACACCGCAGCCAGGCGGCCTATCTGACGGCGGGGAACTTCTCGCCCGCCGCCGCCTTCGCCCGCCTGACCAAGGTCCGCACCATCCTGCGCTTCATGGGCGTCTTTCCGTTCCACCGGCGGCTGGTCGACGGGGCGCAGCCCTTCAGCCGCTGGCTGTTCGCCTCGCCCTTCGACCATGTGGTCTGCACCGAGGACGGATCGGACCCCGGGGCCCTGCTGCCGCGCCTGCTGCGCCCCGGCGTGCCGGTGTCGGTGCGCCTGAACGGCGTCGCCCCGGTGCCCGACGACGGCGCGGCGACCGAGGCCCTGCGGCAAGCCATGGACCTGGGCGGGCGCCCGGTCGTCACCTTCCTGGGCCGCCTGGAACCCTACAAGGGCTGCGACGAATTCGTCGCCGTCGCCGAGGCCGTCCTGGCCCGCCGTCCCGACGCCGCCGATTTCCTGGTCATCGGCGACGGCAGCCGCCGGGCCGCCCTGGAAGAGCGCGTCCGGGCGGCGGGCCTGGAGGCGCGGGTGCGCTTCACCGGTGCCATTGACCACGCTACGATTATGCGATACCTCACCCTGACCACGGTCTACGTGTCCCTGAACCTCTACGGCAATCTCTCGAACGCCAACCTCGAGGCGCTCTCGGCTGGTGCCTGCATGCTCATTCCCGCGCCCGATCCGGACAACCATATCGACGTCGGCACGACCTCCGTCCTGCCGCCCGACGTCGTGCCGCGGTTTGATCGCCACGACATGGTCGGCGGCTTGAGCGACGCCCTCGTGGCGCTGCTCGCCGATCCCGACCGCGTCGCCGCCCTGCGCTACGAGACCCGGACCCTGGCCGGACGGCTTCTCGGGTCCTGGGAAGACCGCGTGGATCAAGAGATCACCACCATCATCGGCGCATCCGACGCCGCACAGCTGGAGGATTGCCGATGACGGCCGAAACCGCCGCGCCGCTGGGTTTCGCCCTGGTGGGATGTGGGCGCATCGCCCAGAAGTACTCCAAGATCTTCCAGGAAAACGGGCTTCCCGAAGCGCGGCTGGCCGCCGTCTGCGACGTCAAGGAAGACCGCGCCGCCAAGCTGGCCGACCGCCACGGGGTGCCCGCCTTCACCGACTTCCACGCCATGATGCGCGAGCGCGGCGACGCCATCGACGTGGTGTGCGTCCTGACCGAAAGCGGCCTGCACGCCGAACACGCCATCGCCCTGGCGCCCTACGGCAAGCATCTGATCGTCGAAAAGCCCATGGCCCTGACGCCCGAGGACGCCGACGCCATGATCGCCGCCTGCGACGCCGCCGCCGTCAAGCTCTTCGTGGTCAAGCAGAACCGCTACAACCGTCCGGTGGTCAAGCTGCGCGAGGCCCTGGAACAGGGCCGTTTCGGAAAGCTGGTCATGGGCACGGTGCGGGTCCGCTGGAGCCGTCCCCAGGCCTATTACGACCAGGACGCCTGGCGCGGCACCTGGGCGCTGGACGGCGGCGTCTTCGCCAACCAGGCCAGCCACCACGTCGACCTGCTCAACTGGTGCCTGGGCACGCCGGTGTCGGTCTTCGCCAAGACCCGCCGCGCCCTGGCCGACATCGAGGCCGAGGATACCGGCGTCGCCGTCATCACCTACGCCAGCGGCGCCATCGGGCTGGTCGAGGCGACCACCGCCACGCGGCCCAAGGATCTGGAAGGCTCGCTCTCCATCCTGGGCGAGAACGGCACCGTCGAGATCGGCGGCTTCGCGGTCAACGAGATGAAGGTGTGGTCCTTCACCGAGCCGCGCCCCGAGGACACCGAGGTGCTGACCACCTACCGCGACAATCCGCCCGACGTCTACGGCTTCGGCCATGTCGCCTATCTGCGCAACGTGGTGCGCTCGATCCGCCATCAGGCGCCGTCCCTGGTCGACGGCCTGGAAGGGCGCAAGTCGCTGGAACTGATTTCGGCGATCTATGAATCCGCCGCCGCCGAGGCCGAGATTCCCCTGCGCTTCCAGCGCCGCCGCTCGCCGCTCGGGGCCCGCTCATGACCGCCTCCCCGGATCGCATCCCCCTGGTCGACCTGGGCGCCCAGCACCGCGCCCTGGCCGCGCCGTTGCGCGCCGCCGTCGATGCCTGCGTCGCCGCCTCCGGCTTCGTCGGCGGGCCGGAACACGCCGCCTTCGCCAAGGACTTCGCCGCCTGGTGCGGCCTGACGGCCTGCGCCCCGGTCAGCAACGGCACCGACGCCCTAGCCCTGGCCCTGCGCGAACGCCTGGGCGTTCCGGGCGAGCGGACCGAGGTCATCGTCCCGGCCATGACCTTCATCGCCACCGGCGAGGCCGTCACCCAGGCCGGATACCGCCCGGTCTTCGTCGACGTGCTGCCCGACAACCTGCTGATCGACCCCGACGCCGTCGCCGCCGCCATCACCCCGCGCACCGCCGCCGTGGTGCCGGTCCACCTCTACGGACAGATGGCCGACATGCGGACCTTGGCGGCGCTGGCCGAACGGCACGACCTGGCGATGATCGAGGACGCCGCCCAGGCCCACGGCGCCCGCCGCGACGGGACCGGGCCGGGCGCCCTGTCCGACGGCGCCTCGTTCAGCTTCTATCCCGGCAAGAACCTGGGCGCCTGGGGCGACGCCGGAGCCGTCGTCTCCCGCGACGGCGACCTGATTCACCGCGTCGTCATGCGCGCCAACCACGGTCGCCAGGGCAAGTACACCCACGAATTCGAGGGCGTGAACGCCCGCATGGACGGCCTTCAGGCCGCCATTCTGCGCGTCAAGCTGCCGCATCTGGCCGACTGGAACGCCGCCCGACGCGCCGCCGCGGCGCGCTATGACGCCCTCCTCGCCGACGTGGCGGGCGTCACCCCGCTGTCCATCGCCCCGGCGTCCGAGCCGGTCTACCATCTCTACGTCGTGCGGGTGGCCGAACGCGACCGCGTGCTGAAGCACCTCGACGACGCGGGGATCGGCGCCGGCGTCCACTATCCCATTCCGCTGCACATGCAACCCGCCTACGCCGGACACGGCCACGCGCCGGAGGATTTCCCGGTCGCCGCGCGGGCGGCGGGCGAGATCCTCTCGCTGCCCCTGTTCCCGGAAATCACCGAGGCGCAGATCGCCCGCGTCGCCGCCGTCCTGGCGGAGGCCGTGGGATGACCGAGGGGCGGCCCGGCGACGTCTTCATCCACCCGACGGCGGAGGTTCACGCCGACGCCGAGATCGGCGCCGGAAGCCGCCTGTGGCAGCACTGCGTCGTCCTGGCGGGCGCCCGCCTCGGCGCCCGCTGCAAGCTGGCCCACAACGTCTTCGTGGAAGGCGGCGCGACCTTGGGCGACGGCGTGACGGTCAAGGACAACGTCTGTCTCTATGACGGCGTCACCGTCGCCGACGACGTCTTCATCGGCCCCAACGCCGTCTTCACCAACGTCACCCGCCCGCGCGCCTTCCGGCCCCACGGGCGCCCCTTCGTCGCCACCTGGATCGGCCAGGGCGCCACCATCGGCGCCAACGCCACCATCGTCTGTGGCGTCCGCGTCGGGCGTTTCGCCATGGTCGGCGCCGGGACCGTGGTGACGCGCGACGTTCCCGACCACGCTCTGGTGCTGGGCAATCCGGCCCGCCAGGCGGGCTGGGTCGGGCGTCACGGCGCCGCCCTGAACGACGCCCTGACCTGCCCCGAGACCGGCGAACGCTACGTCCCGGGCGCCGACGGCCTGACCCTGGCGGAGGAGGCGTAAGGCATGGCCGCCGGTCCGCCTCTCCCCGCCCGTTCCAGGCGCCCACGCCGGGCGCCGGTACTCGCCTCGACGGACGCAAAGCTGCTATAAGGTCAGCCTTCTCAAGTGGGACAGCGCATGCTTCAGACGACCATCGACGCCGAATTCCCCCAGGTGGACGGACGCTCCTACATCCAGGGCGTGACGATTCTCGACCGCATGGCCGAGACCGCGCTCGGTCTGGCCGGAGCCGCGGAGATGGTCATCGACCAGGCCAAGTTCACCCGCAAGACGCTGTGCAACGGCACCATCACCGCCCTCGTCGGCGACGGCGCCGCCGCTCCGGCGGGCGCCAACGCGGTGATCCTGGGCCGCGTCGGCGACGTTCCGGCGGTGGCCGCCTATACCGCCGACCCGGCGCGCCCCGTCACCCTCCGGGAAACCTCGGCGCCTTATCCCTTTCGCGACCTCGCCTTCGACGGCGCCTGGGGCGGACGCCTGATCCTGGACGCCGGGGATCCCGGCACCGTGCTGTGGGCCATGATAGAGGCCAACAAGCGGTGCATGCGCGACGGCTTCCGCCGCGCCCACGACGCCCCGGAGGCCAACCCGGTCATCGAGTTGGTCTATGCCGAGGCCATCGACTTCACCCCGGCCATGGTTCGCCCCGGAAGCGTCGTCGAGATCGTCACCCTGGCCGTCCGTCAGGCGCTGGGCCGCGACTACGTGATGAACGAACTGCGCTACGAACGCCCCGACGGGGCGCCCGGCGCCTTCCGCTACAATTTCTCCGCCCAACCGCCGGGAGGGACCGCATGAGCACGACCCTCTCCGCGCCGCCGGGCATCGCCCACGTCAGCGTCGTCCTGCCCGAAACCGTGGTGGCGAGCGAGGACATCGCCGCCCGCCACGGCTTCGACCTCGGCTTCCTGACCGACAAGCTGGGCATTCGCGAACGCCGCCACGCCGCCGCCGAGGAAACCACCGCCGACCTGGCGACCGAGGCGACCCGCCGCCTGCTGGCCGAGACCGGCCTGGACCCGGCGGCGCTGGACCTGCTGATCGTCGTCACCCAGACGCCGGACTATTGCCTGCCCCACGTCTCGGCCCTGGTCCACGGGCGCCTGGACCTGCCGCCGCGGGTGGCCGCCTTCGACATCAACCTGGGCTGTTCGGGCTTCGTCTATGGCCTGTCCGCCGCCCGCGCCATGATGCAGGCGGAAGGCTTCGACACCGCCATCCTGGTGACGGCGGAAACCTACTCCAAGATCATGGACCCCGGCGACCGGGCCACCGCGCCGCTGTTCGGCGACGGCGCGGCGGCGACGCTGCTGACGCGGACCCCCCTCTATCTGCCGGGCCGCTTCACCTTCGGCAGCAAGGGCGGCGACCACCAAAGCCTGATCGCCCGCGGCACCGGCAGCGCGCCCGGCCCGCGCGAAAGCCTGTTCATGGACGGTCGCGGCATCTTCAATTTCGTCATGCAGGTCATGCCCGGCGAGATCGCCGCCTGCCTGGAGCGCAACGCCCTGGCGACAGACGACATCGACCTGTGGGTCTTCCATCAGGCCAGCCGGTTCATGCTCGACACCTTGCGCGGCCGCCTGGGCCTGCCCGAGGACAAGGTCGTCGTCGATCTGGGCGATTGCGGCAACACCACCTCCTCGACCGTCCCCATCGCCCTGGCCCGGCATGTCCTGACGGTGGACAACAAGCCGAAGCGGGTCTTTATTTCGGGGTTCGGCGTCGGCCTGTCCTGGGCTTCGACCGTGCTGACCCTGCGCCAACAAGAAAGTGAAACGCCATGACGAGAGACGAGGCCCTCAGCTACCTGCGCGACACCCTGGCGGCGGTCAAGCCGCCGGGACCGGCGGACAGCGGCGAGGCCCTGGCCGAGCGCCACATGAGCGACGACCTGGGCCTGGACTCCCTGGACCTGATCAACCTGCTGTTCAAGGTGGAAGCGGAACGGGGCGTCAAGGTTCCCGAGCCGGACATCGACGAGAAGAACCTCTACATCGTCGGCAATCTGGCCGACTACCTGATCACCCACAGCCAGGCGGCATGATGGAAACGGCGGCGGACCGGCTGTGCCTCGGCACGGCTCAATTGGGGCTGGACTACGGCGTCACCAACGCCGCGGGCAAGCCCGATGACGCCGCCGCCGAGGCCCTGCTGGACCTGGCGCTGCGCCGGGGCGTGCGGCGGTTCGACACCGCCGCCGCCTATGGCGACGCGGAAGCCCGCCTGGGCGGTCTTCTGGCCACCCTGAAGGACCGCCACGCCGGGGCCGTGACCATCGTCACCAAGGCCCTGGGCCGCGACGCTTCCGGACGCATCGACCCCGACGCCCTCCTTCGGTCGGCGGAACGGTCGCTGACGGCGCTGCGCGTGCCGCGCCTGTCGGGCCTGCTGCTGCACCACGCCGCCGACCTCTCCGACGACGACGGCCCGGCCCTGGCGGCGGCCTTGCGCCGCCTGCGGGACGACGGCGTGACCGAGGCCATCGGCCTGTCCGGAACGGTGCCGGAAGTCGCCGCCGCCCTGGATCGCCTGCCCGACTGCGACATCGTCCAGGTTCCGACCAGCGCGCTGGACCAGAGGCTGGCCCGATGCGGCCTGCTGGATCGGCTGCGCGACGCGGGGATCGCCGTCTATTGCCGCTCGGCCTTTCTGCAAGGAATCATCCTGGCGCCCAAGCCCCCGGCCTATTTCGCGGATCTGGCCCCGGCCCTGGCGCGGCTCGACGCGATTTCCGCCGACCGCCTGAGCGCCGCCCTGGCCTATCCGCTGAGCCTTCCGGGGGTACGGCCCGTGGTCGGCGCGGCGACGGCGCGGGAACTCGGCGAGATCCTGGACGCCGCCGAGCGGGCCGACAGCCTCGCCGGAGCCGATTTTTCCGCCTGTTCCGTCACCGAGGAGCATTTGATCGATCCGTTCCGCTGGCCCCCAAGGGACCAGATGCGTTAGATGATGGAACGACACGCGGGCAGACGGCCTTTTCACGGGACGGAAGACACGGAGGAACACTCGCCATGACGGGCGCGGATTACGACATCTTTATCGCTGGCGAGACCATCGACCTCGTGGTGCCGACCCCCGAGGCCATCGAGCGCGAGGGCTGGTATTCCTGGTTCAACGACCCGGAAACGACGCGCTACACCGAACACGGCCTGTTTCCCAACACGCCCCAGAAGCAGCGGGAATTCCTGGACGCCTGCCACCGTCCGGGCAGCGACCGGCTGGTGCTTCTGATCCGGCCCAAGGATTCGGATCGCTGCATCGGCGTCACCTCGCTGTCGGGCATCAACTGGCTGTTCCGGTCCGGTCAGGTGGCCGTCATCCTGGGCGGCAAGCAGCGCGGCGCCGGGGCCTTGTTCCGGGGCATGGAAGCCAAGGCCCGCATGGCCGAGCACGCCTTCACCGGCCTCGGGCTGGAACGGGTGTGGGGCGCCCAGGCCCGCCCGCTGGCCGAATGGCAACGTTACCAGAGCCTGTTCGGCTTCCAGGTCGAAGGCGTCCTGCGCCGGGCCTTCCGGCGCGGCCAGAACGCCCACGATCTGGTGGTGACCTCCTGCATGATCGAGGACTATCAGGCGGTGATCGAAAAGCGCGGTCTCTATTGGCCGGGCCGCAAGCAGCTTCTGGACCTCATGCGCCATATCCCGAAGGACGCCGAGAACCCCGTCGACGCGGCGGACAAGGCGCTTCAGGCGGCGGCGGCGGCGGTGGCGGCCACCCTTCCATGAGCCAAGGCGCCGACCTGCCGCTGGATCTTCACGCCGCGCTGTCCGGCGACGGTTGGCGCGACGCCTTCGTCTTCCCCCTGACCTACCAGGAAGTCGCCGGTCTGGACGACCCGGCGGCCGCCGTCTTCCTGGACTATATCGACGGTCGGGACGAGCCGACGCGCGATGTGCTGCGGCAGGCCGCGCCCATGCTGTGGATGACGGCTCTGGGGCTGGCCGAGACCGCGCTGATGCTCGACCGCGCCGACCGCCTGGGCCTGAAGCCGTATGGCGGCGCGCCCGAGGTCCACCGTCTGGCCGGAACCGGCGAGGACGCTGGGGCCTTCACGCCACCGCCCGACCTGCCGCCCATCCGACCGCGGTTCGCCGCCCTGCGTCGGCTGGCCCGCACCGCCAGTTGGACG
>CAZFRK010000003.1:27935-32749 GCA_964521375.1 uncultured Rhodobacterales bacterium | reverse complement strand
GGGGTGCCGGTCGGGCCTGGTCCCTTTCTTCTCGCTCACCGTCTTGGGGGGCGACATGCGCCACAAGGTCGCCAACACGCCCGCGAACCAAGCCGCCGCCTGGTCGTCCGAATACGACGCGGGGCATTGAGCGCGAAGCATCAATGCCGCCTGTTCGCCGCCGATGAATTCGGGATGGGCTTGGAGCCGCGCGGGGAGCTTCATCGACGGGACGCCGCTTCTAAGGAAGCCACAACGCCAAGCGCGGAACGCGCTTGCCCAGCCCAAAGGAGGCTTTCCGCGCGAAAGCCCCTCTGCCGGGCCTGACGGGACAACGTGAGCGCCATCCGCGCCCAATCAAGTTCGCGCTCACGCCGATAGGCGAGAACGCATGCACGAATGGCACGCGGACCCGCAGAAGCGCAGTCCACGCAATCATCCAAACAGAAAGGATCGTTACAGCTCATCCCCTGATTCCCTGCCTACGGGTTTCGCCTACGACCGAGACCGATCCGAAGACCGGCCCCGGCTCCCGTAGGCGGGATAGAAGAGCGTCTAGAAGCGACCTCTTCTAGATACGAAGAGGCCACAACATATTGGGTCTTGTCAACTCTATGAGAAACGAAGAGGTTGAAGGCTAGAAGCTAGGAGACCCGAAAGATGATCAATATCGACTACCTTCTTGATCGCGCACGAACGATCAATGGCCTAACATCCGATAATAAGCTGAATGCTGAACTCGGCGTAGGCAACTCGTTTGTAAGCAATATTCGCAAACGTAGAATGTGGCCGCACGCTGACCATATGCGCAAAATCGCTAAACTTGCGGATTTTGATGAAGAGTTAAGCGTTCTTCTTCTCCACTATTGGAAAGCAATTTCTGAAGATAAACCGTCTTTGGCGGAACTTTATAAGAATATAATGGTAGAAGTAGCCACCGCACGCGGTAACGAAAAAAGCGTTGAACAGTTTATATTATGAATAGTAAGTCTGGGCGGTGGAGAGGGTAAGAGCCAGCCCTCTCGAGACCGGTCAGAGTTCCAGGATCATGCCGTCGTAGGCCGGTTCGACGTGGCTGGGCAGACTTGCCTTCAGGGTCTCGTAATCCAGACCCGGCCCCATGTGCGTCAGAACGCCGCGCCGCGGTTTGACCCGATCCATCCACTCCAGCGCCCGGTCGACGTGGGCGTGCGTCGGATGCGGATGGGCCGTCAGGGTGCCGACCATCCAGACCTCCACGCCTTCCAAGGCGGCGAAGGCCTCGTCGGGAAGCGTCAGGACGTCCGTGGAATAAGCGAAATTCCCGATGCGGTAGCCGATGCTTTCCATCCAGGCATGGTCCTGCCGCCAGAACGTGATCTCTTCCGGGCCGACGCGGAACGGGTCCGTCAACCGAGTCGCGTTCAGCCAGGGGCGGAAAATCGTCTGCCCGTCCTGAATGCCCAGGAAGCAATAGCCGAACCGCTGGTGCAGCGCCTCCAAGGTGTCCTTGTCGGCCCAGCACGGAATCGGTCCACCCTGGATGCGATTGAGCTCACGCACGTCGTCCAGGCCGTGAACATGGTCGGCGTGCGCATGGGTAAAGAGGATCGCGTCGAGGTGGCGCACCTCGGCCCGCAGGAGCTGCTCCCGAAGGTCCGGGCTGGTGTCGATCAGGATGCGCCGAGCCTCGGCCCCCTGCCCTACGTCCACCAGGATCGACGGTCGTGAGCGCCGGTTCTTCGGGTTCGACGGGTCGCATTTGCCCCATCCGGCGGAGATCATGGGGACGCCGCCCGCGCCGCCACATCCGAGGACCGTCACCCGCATCCGGTCAGTCCCTCGTCGGCCGCGGCACCTTGGAGAAAAGGGTCAGGAAGGTCTCCGTGGTGGTCTCGGCGAAAATGTCGGGCGCCGTGTCCTTCAGGTCGGCGACGACGGCGGCCGTATGGACGGTGAAGGCTGGCTCGTTGCGCTTGCCGCGCTTGGGGACGGGAGCCAGATAGGGGGCATCGGTCTCTACTAGTAGACGGTCGAGAGGGACGCCGCGCACGGTCTCCCGCAGGTCTTCGGCCTTCTTGAACGTGACGATGCCGGACAGGGAGATGTGAAGACCGAGATCCACGGCCTTTTCAGCAAGTCGCGCGCTTGAGCTGAAGCAATGGACGACCCCGCGGAACGGTCCCTTGGCGTGTTCCTCGGCGAGGATGTCCAGGGTGTCGTCTTCGGCGTCGCGGGTGTGGATGATGACCGGCAGGTCGGCCCGGCGGGCGGCCTCGATGTGGGCGCGAAAGGCGGTCTTCTGGGCATCGCGCGGGCTGTGTTCGTAGAAATAATCCAGCCCGGTTTCGCCGAACCCCACCACCTTGGGATGCTTGGCGAGGTCGATCAGCGTGTCCGTCGTCACCGCCGGTTCATGCCCCGCCTCATGCGGATGGATTCCGACGGTGCAGTAGACGTTCTCGAACCGCTCGGCGACGGCGAGGACCTGCCGGAACCGGGTGAGATGGGTGCAGATGGTCAGCATGAGGCCGACGCCGGCACGCTCCGCCCGCGCCACGACTTCGTCCAGCTCCTCGCCGAAATCGGGGAAATCCAAATGGCAGTGACTATCGACCAGCATCAGGCTTTTTCGGCCTCCTCGTCCACGAACCGCGGGAACACGCCCTGAGGTTTGGGAAGCGGGCTGCCCGCCGTCAAGGCCCCGCCCCGGCCCAGCGCCGCGAAGGTTCGTTGCTCTTCCGGAATGGCGAGTTGGTCGAGCATCTTGGCCGCCGACGTCGGGACGACGGGCTGCATCAGCAGGGCGACGTGGCGGATGGTTTCGGCCAAGACGTAGAGGACGGTTTCCATGCGCGCCTTGTCGGTCTTGCGCAACGCCCAGGGCGCCTGATGGTCGACGTAGCCGTTGGCGGCGCGCACGACCACCCAGATCGCTTCCAGCGCCTCGTGGAAGGCTTGGCGATCCATGCTGTCCCGCACCTGATCGAGAAGCCCATGCGCGGCGCCCAGCAGTCGGTCGTCGTCGTCGGTCAGGTCGCCGGGCTGGGGAACGGCGCCGTCGCAGTTCTTGGCGATCATCGACAGGACGCGCTGCGACAGGTTGCCCAGGTCGTTGGCCAACTCGCCGTTCATGCGGTTGACCATGGCCCGGTGCGAAAAGTCGCCGTCGTTGCCGAAGGGCACTTCGCGCAGCAGGAAATAGCGCACCTGATCCAGCCCGTAGGTCTCGATCAGGTCATAGGGGCTGATGACGTTGCCCACCGACTTGGAGATCTTTTCGCCTTCGTTAGTCCACCAGCCGTGGGCGAAGACGCGCTTGGGCGGCGCGAGATCGGCGGCCATCAGGAAGGCGGGCCAATAGACGGTGTGGAAACGCAGGATATCCTTGCCCACCATATGCAGGTCGGCGGGCCAGAACGTCCGATAATCTTCCGCGTTTTCATCGGGATAGCCGGTCGCGGTCAAGTAGTTCGTCAAGGCGTCGAGCCACACATACATGATGTGGGCGTCGTCGTCGGGGACCGGAATGCCCCAGGAGAAGGTGGTCCGCGAGACCGAGAGGTCGTTGAGGCCGCCCTCCACGAACCGCAGCACCTCGTTGCGGCGGCTTTCGGGCGCGATGAACCCCGGGTTCGCCTTGTAGAAGGCCAACAGGCGGTCCTGCCAGGCGGACAGGCGGAAGAAGTAGCTCGGTTCCTCTACCCATTCCACCGGGGCGCCGGTCGGGGCCAGCCGCTGACCGTCGGGTCCCTTGATCAGCTCGCTCTCGGCGTAGAAGGCCTCGTCGCGGACGGCGTACCAGCCGCGATAGGCGTCGAGGTAGATGTCACCGTTGTCGACCAGCTTCCGCCACAGGGCCTGACAGGCCGCCTTGTGGCGCGGCTCGGTGGTGCGGATGAAGTCGTCGTTGGAGACGTTCAGCGCGGCGGCCAGATCGCGGAAGTGCTGGGAGACCTCGTCGGTGAAGGCCTGCGGGGCGACGCCCTTCGCCTGGGCGGACTTCTCGACCTTCTGGCCGTGTTCGTCGGTCCCGGTCAGGAACTTGACGTCGAAGCCGTCCAGGCGCTTGAAACGGGCCAGGATGTCGCAGGCCAGCGTGGTATAGGCATGGCCGATGTGCGGGCGGTCATTGACGTAGTAGATCGGCGTCGTGACGAAAAAGGGCGTCTTCGGCTGCGGCCCGGCCATCGCATGGTCTCCCAGGGGGAACGAAAAAAGCGGTCGGAATCGGCTAGCGGGGCTGGACCAGGCGGTCGATGGCGCCAACGGCGCTCAGAACCACCTGCTTCTTGTCGAGATTGACGGCGTCCGCTCGCTCGATGAGGCGGCTCAGGTTTTCCCATACCTCCACCCACCGATCAAGGGGCGCGGCGGCCAGCAAGGCCCGCATGAGGCCGTTCTCGCCCGGCACCACCTCCACCGGAGGCGTCCCCCGCCCGCCCGCCGCTATGGCCCGTCCCAGCCACCACAGAAGAAGGTCGCTGGTCACGCGAAAGCCGTCGTCGCCCTTCACCGCCCGGTCGGCGAAGGCGTGAAGCCCCGGCACGTCGAGTTTCGGCAGACCCTTCAGCAGGCCGATCAGTCCCTGGTAGAGCTGCAACCCGCCCTGGTCGGCCAGGTCGATGGCGCGCCCGATGCTGCCTTCGCCGAGGCGGGCCAGGGATCGCGCGTCGTCGGGATCGAGGTCGGGGCGGTAGCGGCGCATCAGGGTCTCGACCTGATCGTCCTCCAGCGGCCCCAGGGTCAGGCGGCGGCAGCGCGACCGGATGGTCGGCAGGAGGCGGGCCGGATTGTGGGACAGCAGAAGCAGGACGGCGCGCCGGGGTGGCTCTTCCAGAACCTTGAGGAGGGCG
>CAZFRK010000003.1:0-27925 GCA_964521375.1 uncultured Rhodobacterales bacterium | reverse complement strand
GGCCTTCTCGTTCATGTCGTCCGCCGCGTCGACCAGAACCACGCGCCAGCCGCCTTCCGAGGAGGTCATGGAGAGGAACGATCCGATGCCGCGAACGGTCTCGATGACGATTTCGCCGCGAAACCGCTTCTTTTTGTCGTCCCACTCCCTCTGCACGACCCGCAGATCGCCGTGAGTGCCCTGGGCGACGCGGTGAAAGACCGGATCGCCCCGATCCATGTCCAGGCTGTCCGGTCCCCCGAACAGTCCGCCTGGCGGGGTATCGCCATGGGCCAGCAGGTAGCGGGCGACGCGGTAGGCCAGGGTCGCCTTGCCGATGCCCCGCTTGCCGGTGATCAGCCAGGCGTGATGGAAGCGCCCCGTGGCATGGGCGGCGAGCACCTCCCGCTCCGCCGCTTCATGGCCGATCAGAATGTCGTTGGCCACGGGGAGAGGCACCGTGGAGGCGGTTGCGGTCTCCGCCTTCGAAGGCGCGCGGGCCATCACAGGGCCTCCGGCAGGCGGTCGGCGACGACGGCCAGGATGGCCGCGTGGGTGGCCTCCGGGGCGGGGGTGGCGTCGATGACGGCGCACCGCGCGGGCTCGGCCTCGGCGATGTCCAGGAAGCCCCGACGGAGGCGTTCGTGAAAATTCGTTCCCATGCGTTCGTAGCGGTCCTCGTCGCCGCCGCGATATCCGGCTCGCGCCAGACCGATTTCCACCGGCAGGTCCAGGACCAGGGTCAGATCGGGTGTCAGGCCCTCGGCCACCATGGCATAGAGGGCGTCGAGCTTGGCCCGGTTGGTGCCGTGGCCGTGCCCTTGGTAGGCCAGGGTGGAATCGTTGAACCGGTCGCAGATCACCCAGGCGCCCCGGTTCAAGGCCGGGCGAATGGTTCGCGTCAGGTGGTCGCGGCGGGCGGCGTAATGCAGCAGCGCCTCGCTGAGGCCGTCCCAGCGGTCGGCGGCGCCCCGCACCAGAAGGTCGCGGATCGCCTCGGCGCCCGGCGAGCCGCCCGGCTCACGCGTCACCACGACCTCGTGCCCGCGGTCGCGCAAGGCGTCGGCCAGCAACCGGACCTGGGTCGACTTCCCGGCGCCCTCGCCGCCTTCCAGCGTGATGAAGCGGCCTCGCGCCGTCATGGCCTTCCGCCCTATTGCGCCGCCGGGGGCGTCTGCTCGCCGGTCGCGTCGCTGGCGAAGCCGAAAATCAGGTGCTGGGCGGCGGCCATCATGCGACCGAAGAAGCTTAGCTGTTCGACGGCTTCCGCCGTGCGCAGCGGAATCTCCACCGGCTTGGCCATGTCGGTGCCGGAGATCACCAGCGTGGCCACTTCGGCCCCCTTCTCCACCGGCGCCGGCAAGGGACCTGTGTAGCGGACCGACACCTCCATGGTCTGCGCGGCGCGGCGCGGCAGGGTCAGCTTGACGTCCTCGTCGACCGTCAGGGGCACGGTCGGCTTTTTGCCGAGCCAGACGTCGATGGTCTCGACGATCTCCCCCTTGGTGAAGAGGGTGCGGTTCTCGAAGTTCCGGAACCCCCAGTCCATCAGCTTCTGGGCTTCCTCCGACCGGGCGCGGACGCTTTCCAGGCCGTTGACCACCAGAATCTGGCGGCGGTCGCCCAGGACGGCGGAGGCGGTCAGCCCGTATCCGGCGACGGAGGTATGACCGGTCTTCAAGCCGTCGGCCCCCGCCATGGTGTAGAGCAGGGGATTGCGGTTCGACTGGGTGATGCCGTTGTAGGCGAACTTCTCTTCCTTGAAGATCGGATAGAACTCGGGGAATTGGGTGATCAGGCGGCGCGCCAGCAGGGCGAGGTCATGCGGCGTGACATAATGCTCGGGGTCGGGAAGCCCCGTGGCATTGACGAAATGGCTTCCGGACATGCCCAGTTCCTGGGCCCGCCGGTTCATGGCCTCGGCGAAGGCCTCCTCGCTCCCCATGAGGTTCTCGGCGGCGACGATGCAGGCGTCGTTCCCCGACTGAATGATAATCCCGCGCAGCAGGTCCTCGACCCGCACGTCGGTATTCGGCTCCAGGAACATGGTCGAGCCGCCCGAGGCGGCGCCGCCCTTGCGCCAGGCGTTCTCGCTGACCCGGAAGCTCTCGTCCAGGGACAGGGACCCCTCCTTCAGGCGTTCGAACAGCATGAAGACCGTCATGAGCTTGCTCATGGAGGACGGCGGCATCCGCGCGTTGGCGTCCTTGTCGTAAAGAACCGTTCCGGTTTCGAAATCAACGAGAAGGGCTTCCCGGGCCGGTGTTTCCAGGGACTGCGCGGCGACGGCGCCCGGAATCGCCATCAACAAGGCGGCCAAGGCGGCGCCGGTCAGGCGACGGCGGAGGACGGCGGAAACGAAGTGCGGCATGACCATGACTTAGGCGCTCATTCTTTCGGCGGTTGGCGGTGCGACGGGGCTCAGCCTGACGCGCGATTACGGCGAAGCCGTGACGACGGGGCGTCGACGGATCGTTCGAGGGCTATTCCATCACCGCATGGGCCGAACTCAGCCCGTCCGCGTGCAGCGCGGCGAGGATTCGCTCGACGTCCGGCGGCGACAGCGGACCAAGACGCACGCGATAGAGGTCCCGCCCGTTGATGGTCACGGGGATGATGGAGACGGCGGCCAGCGAGGACAGGCGGGCGCTCAGGTTTTCGGCGTTGCGCATATCGGAAAAGGCCCCTGCCTGGACCCACGATCCTCCCCCGGCGACGGCGTCGGTGGTCGCCGCCGCGGCGGGAGTCACCAGCGACAGCGACGGGGAGGAAGACGTCGTCGCGGGCGGCGGCGCGGCGGGCGCCTGGGCGACCGGCGGTTCCGGCTCGACCGGGGCGTCCAGCGACTGGGCGCGGACGACCCCGCGCGGCGCCGCCGTGACCTCGGGCATTTCCCCGGAATTGGTGATGGCGCGGGCCTTGGCGATCTGGCTTTCCTCGGGAAGGATTTCGACGCGCACCCGCGTCGTGCCTTTGTCGTGGAAACCGAGAAGCTGCGCCCCGCGCCGCGACACGTCGATGATGCGGTCTTTCGAGAACGGTCCCCGGTCATTGACCCGAAGCACCACCGCGCGCCCGTTCTCCAGGTTGGTGACGCGCACGAAGCTGGGCATCGGCAGCGTTCGATGGGCCGCCGTCAGCACGTTCATGTCGTAGGGTTCGCCGTTGGCCGTCTGCTTGCCGTGGAAGCCGGGGCCGTACCACGAGGCCACCCCTTCCTCCACATACTCCATGTCTTCCGCCGGATAGTACCAGCGACCCTGGATCTGATAGGGCTTGCCGACCTTATAGGCGCCTTGCTGGGTCGGTGACGCGGAGGCGCCGGACGAAAGGGTCTTCGCGGTGTGAACGGCCAACTGCGTTTCGGCGCAGCCGCCGACCGTCGCGGCCAGAAGGCCCGCGACCAGGACAGGCCGCAGGGCGCGCCACGGCCAGACGCTCTGCCTGGACTGCCTCATATCCCTCCCCCGACTCCTTCCCGAACGGTCACGGTGTCCAACGGCCAAGTCCGCTGATCTGGTGGTAGGACGCGCCGCGGGCGCACCAGATGTTGCCGATGCCTCACCCTATCCCGATCACCCCGTGATCGCAACCGTGCCCCTCCCCATCCGCGCGGTCAATTCGGCGCGGCGCCGCGCAATCGCGCCAGGGCGGCGGCGTCCACATGGCCGTCGGCGGGGACGCCGACCGACCGCTGAAAAGCGGCCAGGGCGGCCCGGGTCTGGGCACCGGGCAGGCCGTCCACCTCTCCGGCGTCGTGACCGAGGCGATTCAGCAGCTCCTGCACCGCCTTGACGTCGGCGCGGGTCATCGGGGTCTCTCCCGCCGGAGGCGCCTTGGCCAGCGGCGGCAGGCCGATCAGGCGATCAGCCAGATGCCCGACCGCCAGGGCGTAGAGAATCGAACGGTTCCAGTCCATGATGGCCCGGAAGTTGTCGTAGACGAGGAACGCGGGCCCTTCGATGCCGGAGGGCAGGAGAAGGGAGGCGGTCATGCCGTCGACCACCGGCAGCGGTCCGCCGTCGGCCCGCCGCAGGCCGAGATCCCGCCACGCCGCCAGGGGTTCGCGCCTCTCCAGACCGACGAGGGACAGGTCCAGCCCCTTGGGCAAGGTGACCTCGCGGCCCCAGGTCTCGTCCCCCTTCCATCCGATGTCGGACAGGTAGTGGGCGGCGGAGGCGAAGGTGTCCTCCAGGCTTCCCCAGATGTCGATATGGCCGTCGCCCGTCTCGTCGACCGCGTGACGGGTGAAGGTGGAGGGCATGAACTGAAGGTGCCCCATGGCCCCGGCCCACGAGCCGACCATGCGGTCGGCCTTGATGTGCCCGGCCTCCAGGATCTTCAGGGCCTGCATCAGCTCGCCGCGGAAGAAGGCCGACCGCCGACCGTCCTGGGCCAGGGTCGCCAGGGCACCGACGACCGGAAAGCCGCCGAAGGTGGCGCCGAAGTTGGTTTCCAATCCCCAAAAGGCCACCAGGAAGCGCGGCTGGACGCCGTACTTGGCCTCGACCCGCTTCAGGAGGGCGGCATGTTTCGTCAGCAGGGCCTTTCCGGCCTCGATGCGCTTTTCCGAGACGCCGCGCGTCAGGTAGGTCCCCAGCGTCTGGGTGAATTCCGGCTGGAAGCGGTCAAGCTCGAGAACCCGGGGGATGGGCAGGTCCAACCCGGCGAAGGCGGCGTCGAAGGTCTGGGGGGAAATGCCCTTGGCCAGGGCATCGGTCCGGAAGGCGGCGAGCCACGCCTGGAAGGCGGCCTTGTCGACGACGATCGGCGCCGGTTGATCCTTGGACGCCGCCGCCGCGGCGTCCGCCGCCGAGGATGGGCCGATCCCCTGCCCGAAAGCGACCGCCAATCCCCCCAGAAGCGCCAAGACCGTCCGCATCGTCCGTCAACTCCACCATGCCGCCGCCCGGCGAAAGGCCGGACATTCACACAGGAGGGAACACGCTCGTCGAGACTTTGTAAAGAAGGCCCTTGAGGAACGCGATCCGTCGCGGCGGCGATTGTTTCGGGTGAGTCACAATCGCCCCGCCGGCATCATATCGGAGGGGCGGCCGGAATTGGCGCCGCCCGCCGCCTTCTCTCGAGAAACGATGGCGGACGGGGTGGGCGTCTGTACGCCAAACCACCGGCCGGAGAGGCCCGGAAACACAGGGAGCGCAGGGCTGGCCCCAACGACGTGTGTATAACAAAGCTGCCATAGGTGTATCACCGGGGGCAAGCGCCATCAGCCCTGCGCAGACCCTGTTTGACGAGCCGACAGGAACGCCTCATGTGCGACGTTCACCGACCAAAACCTTTCACCAAGGTCATCGAGGGAGGCAATGAGCGCAGATGCGTCCTCCCCAGCAACATGATCTGCGTACTGACCAAGCACGGCGGCACCAAAAACGCCGAGGACCAGCAGCATATGCGGTCGCGGGTGGTGCCAGTTGAAGTCAGGAATGAACCCATCACCAGTCGTATCAAGGTGATATTCTAGAAGGTCATGCCAGTTGCCATGCACAGAGTGTGAAGGCCCCGCAAACAAGCCGAGATAATATTCCCCCCAGCCGATTTCGTCGGCGCGGCGGTACAGATTGCTGTCTGACCAGATGGCCGTTGCCTCCTTGGTCACGTCTTCTCGACTGGCGCCGGATGCTTTGAAAGCGTTCTCTATTGAACGCATCATCCTTTCTTCAATCGGAAGAACGGTGCCGCTGCGCTTCCCAATGTTTGCTTCAACCAACTCGATCAACCGCTTTTCGTGCCGAAGGGAGCTGAGAACGAAGACTTGGTAGAGCTTCTCGTCGCCTTTCTCGATCAGGTAGCGCGTATTGACCAAGCACTCAAATGCCAATCGGCCAAGGATGAAGGTGATTTCTCTACGCCTCTGGCACGTCTGGTCCAAGATGCCGGAAAGCAGCTTGTTAAAGCGTACCAAGAGGCCAACAAGAATGGCCTCATCTCTGGACCAGGCCCCTCCCGGAGGAATAATTCCGGCCGCCAGTACGCCCCAGGACGCCAGTTCATTCCCTAAGAATACGGAAAGCTCGTTGTAATCTTCCTCGCTAGCAAAGGAGTCCAGAAGCTCCTTCGTCACCTCTGCCTTATGGATGCGGGATGCCAGCTCCCCCATCTCCAGTGCGTCTAGACGCGACATTTCCCACTCCCAGGTCGGTGCAATGGCGTTCGATGCGTGGAGCGTGAGGGACAACAGAAGCTATGACCAGCCGAAATATTCGGCGCGAAAATCTCCGGCCCCACCAATCGCCATTGAGGGCCGTTTGCCCCCCGCCCACCCCCGGCGGTTCCCATCCACCTGCGGGCCTACTTCTGGCAGCCTAGGGGCGTTCGCAGGGGGCGGCGGCGACGGTGGGGTTCCTCCCGCCGTGCGGCTACGGCGGCCCTTGTCCGTCCCCTTCCCTCCCTGTCCCCGCTTCACACCCGGCGGCGCAGTCCTCAAGCCACGCGTCCCAATGAACCATGCCCCGGCGGGCTGTCCCAGCAGCCCCCGAGATGCGTCCCAATTAAATGGGGCGTTGACTTCTGGGACGCTTCCGGTCTAACGTCTAAGACATCATTGGGACGATAGGCCACAGGAGAAGCCGCCATGCTCGTGGGATATGCCCGTACCTCTACCTTTGACCAGAAGGCCAGCATTGAAGCCCAGGTGCGCGACCTGAAGGCGCAAGGGTGCGAGAAGGTCTTTCAGGAACAGGTGTCCTCGGTGGACGTGGTGCAGCGCGAGGCGCTTGCCCAGGCCCTCGACTACGTGCGGGACGGGGACGTGCTGGTCGTCTCGAAGCTGGACCGCCTGGCCCGCTCCACGTCACACCTGGTGGACATCATGCGGGAGCTGGAGAAGAAGGGCGCGGCACTCCGCATCCTGGACATGGGGCTGGACACCAGCACCGCCACGGGCCGCCTCATGCTCAACCTCGTCTCCTCCATCGCTCAGTTTGAACGGGAGGTCATGCTAGAGCGCCAGCGGGAGGGCATCGAGAAGGCCCGCCGCGAGGGCAAGTACAAGGGCCGGAAGCCCACCGCCAAGGCGAAGGCGGATGAAGTCCTGAAGCTACACCGGGAGGGAATGAAGCCGTCCCAGGTGGCGAAGGAGCTGGGGATAGGCCGGTCTTCGGTCTACCGCATCCTTGAGGAGGCCCAAGCGGGGGACGGAGAGGCAGCATAGGTGCAGTTGGCTGCACCTTCATCCCCGCCCCGAACACAAGATGTTGAAGCCTGGTCGCGCGCCTGGTTCCGACATCTTGTGTCGGGCCGACGAAAGCCGGGTAGAAGCTCTACCCACCTTCACCTTCAACGCCGCTTCCATCCGCGTCATCACCATCGACGGTGCCCCGTGGTTCGTGGCGGCCGACGTGCGACGCATCCTCGCGCTCACTCGCGCCGGGACCAACTTCATCCACCTCAATGACGACGAGATGAGCTTGTGTGGTCGAGCCACGCTTGGCCTTCCTCCGGGGCGCCCCATGGTCCTCCTCTCCGAGTCCGGCCTCTACAAGCTCATCATGCGCTCCGACAAGCCCGAGGCCCGCGCCTTCCAGGATTGGGTGACGAAGGTCGTCCTCCCGGCCATTCGGAAGGATGGGGCCTACGTGATGGGTGAGGAAGCCTCGCAGGGGCCGCCTGGAGTCCACTGGATAGCCTCTGAGGGTGTCTCGGCTAGCTGCCTACCAGAAACCGCCCAGCGCCCCTCAGTGGACTCGTATGGAGCTTCCGGGGCTCCAAGGTTCCACGCCAGTATCCGCAAAGTAGTCCCGAGGTCGGAACCAATGGGGCGTCCGTATCCCTCTTGTACGCTACAGACCGCGCCAAATCCACCGAACAATGTTCTTGAAACAACGCCCCTCGTCGGAGTCTTATCCGCCTCCCCGTTCTTGGGGAATTACATGAGGGGTCAAGCCATTGCGTATCGCCGCCTTCCGCCGCCGCTTCATCTTCGAGACCATCCCCGGCGGGGTCTTCATCCGTCTTCCGCTCATCGGGCAAGCCGCCCTCACCCGCCTTGATGGCCTCGTCTTCGACGGCTGGGCAGAGGTCCGGGAGAGGAGCGATGGGCAAAGGTGCAGTCGGCTGCACCTGTCCCGGTCCTGCCTCCCGTCGCCCCTGTCCTGCCCGGTGAGGGGGGAGCGCAATGAGCGTCCGTCAGCGCGGCAACTCGTACCAAGCGGACCTGACCGTAAAGGGGACACGCTACCGGGGCACCTTCACCGCTGAAGCCGTGGCGAAGGAGTGGGAGACGGCGACGAAGGCGGCCCTTGCAGCCGGGAAGACGCCACCCGACCCCGCCACCTTCTCCGTCCTCCATCTCGACCCCGGCGCCGCTGGGACCGTCCAGGAGCAACAGGGCCACAGCAAGGCCACCGGAGAAGGCACCCTCCCCCTCTGTGAGGCCGCCTCACGCTGCATCGCCCGCTACTGGACGGCGCCGCAGTGCAGTGAGGAATACGCCTCAACGGTCGCCTACTACCTCGGGGACATTGAGCGGTTCTTCGGGAAGTGGCTTCCGGTCGGCGCCATCACGGCCCAGCGCATAGACGACTACATGGCCTACTGCCGGGACCAGAAGGGCAACTCCAACGGCACCATCAACAGGAAGCTCGCCATCATCTCCAAGCTCCTGCGGTACTGCGAGGAACGGGGCATCCTCGACAAGCGGCCGAAGCTGGAGCGGGTCAAGGAACACGGGAAGCGGCTGCGGTGGCTGTCCCAGGAGGAGGAAGCATCTTTCCACACCCTGTTCCGCCTGTGGGGCAAGGATATGCACGCTGATGCGTTGGTCGTCCTGGTGGATACGGGTCTTCGGAACGGGGAGCTATGGCGCCTGGAGGGGCGCGACGTGGACCTTGGGGGCGACTTCCTGACGGTCTGGACGAACAAGACCGATCTTCCCCGCTCCATCCCCATGACCAAGCGGGTCCGGGCCATCATCGAGAAGCGCGTCGAGGTCTACGGCCAAGGGCGCCTGTTCCCCGGCCTGACCAATCCCGCCTTTCGTCTGGTGTGGGAGCGGGCGCGGGCGCAACTCGGCTTCAGCAATGACCCCGACATGGTGCCCTACATCTGTCGCCACACCTGCGCTTCGCGGCTGGTCCAGAACGGAATATCCCTGGCCGTCATCCAGAAGTGGCTAGGACACAAGAGCATCCAGATGACCATGCGCTATGCGGTCATCGCTCCCGACAATCTGAAGGAGGCCGCGAGGATGCTTGATGCCCTGGAGGGGAAACGGCCATAGGAGGCCCGCCAGTGGCCGCTGAGGGCGTTTTGGCTCCCGACCTACCGGGACACCTTCAGCGGCCTTCAGCGGACTCCCAGCGGGTTCCTGTGGCTCCCCTTTCAACGGCGCCGACCACATCATCCGCCGCACCGACACCGCCCTGGTCAACCTGACGGACCTGTGGCGGGCGCATGGTTCCATCCCCCACAAGCAGCCCAGCGAGTGGGCGAAGCATGTGGGCAAGGACTTCATCAAGTACGCCGAGGGCCAAAACCTGAAATCTCCGGTTTTGGAGGTCAAGCGCGGCCGCTACGGCGGCACCTTCGCCACCCGTGAAATCGCCATCGCCTACGCTCAGTGGCTCTCGCCCGGCCGCCGATGCTGGGCCGCCTGGTGGGGCAGAAGCGGAAGGGCCTCAAAACCCCCTCTATCCCACTGAAGGGAAACGATAAAACGACGATAGGGGCTAATTAAGTCCTCCATATGAAATAGCCCCTGAAGTGTATAGTTAGGTGTTAACTGAAGTTGACACTGAAGTGGAAGCCTAAGTGTCTACCTCCTTCTTCTCCTTCCTAACACCTTCAATGAAGAAACACTGAAGTGGACACCGAAGGGAAGCCTAGCTGCCCTTCAGGCTTTCTTAGGCTGGACGGGGGAGGAGACGACGAAGGAGGAGCAACCTCCCTGGTCTTCATCCCCGCTTCCTGTCTCTCCTTCCAAGGCTGCTTCATCACAGGTGCAGTCAACCTACCCCGCTCCCCTGGCCTCCAAGTCCGATGAAGGCCAGTGCGGTTGAGCGATGTAGGCCGGGGCGGCTTCCCCTACTTCGTCTTCCCCTACCGCCTGTCGTCGGTGCAGTCGGCTGCACCTGTGTCGTCCTGACGGCGGGCGCTGGGCATGGTGTCGGGAGACGAAGGGCCGGGAGGTCGCCCCTTGTTGTTTTCCTTCGGTGCAGCCCACCTGCACCATAGGGGACAGCCTCGCGGATATTCCTGCATGTGCGAGCGATTGGTTGTTGGTCGCCCCCTCACGCCCATCGAAGACGAACCCCGCGTCCTCGACACCGATCTTGCCGAGCGCCTGGGCATCGCCCGTTCGACCAACATTCGGCAGCTCATCGAGCAGAACCGCGAGGAGCTGGAGGACTTCGGCCATGTTGCACGGGCCGAGTGCAACGTCCCCATGCCGCAGGGCGGCTACAAGACGGCCACCGCCTACTACCTCAACGAGGAACAGGCCCTTCTCATCTGCGCCCTGTCCCGCACGGAGAAGGCCAAGGCCGTTCGCGCCACCATCATCCGGGTCTTCATGGCCTGGCGCCGGGGCGAGCTGGTCGATGCCTCCACCACCTCCCTTGTCCCCGTCGTCCACGTCAAGGACGGCCAGGTGTTCGCCAACAGCCGTGACGTGGCCGAAGTCTTCGGCAAGCGGCACGACAACGTGCTGCGAGACATCAGCAACCTCACGCTCGCCACCCCCTCAGATTTGAGGTGGTTCATCGACGCCTCCTATCGAGACGCCAAGGGTGAGTATCGCCCCGCCTGGGACATGACCCGCGACGGCTTCACGCTCCTCGTCATGGGCTACACCGGCCCCAAGGCGATGGCCTTCAAGGTCGCCTACATCACCCGCTTCAACGAGATGGAGGACGAGCTTCGGAACCAGCAGTCGCAGCTACCGGACTTCAGGGGCTCGCTAGGACTCCATAGGCGGCCCTGTGGTGGCCGTTGGCGTCTCTTGGGTGGCGTAGTGGCTGGGGCGCCCTTAGCGGCCCTCAGCGGGCCTCTGTGGCGGTTTCTGCTAGCCCCGCCCTACCGGCGCCACCTTCCGCAATTGCTCAAGTAGGTAGTCCAGGCTCGCGCCTTCGCCGTAGTCAGCCGACACCTTGCCGTTGGCGTGGCCCTGAAGGTAATCCCGCACGTCCTCGGAGATGCCGACGTTCCGCATCCTGTCTTTGAACGTGTGTCGCAAGCTGTGGATGGTGAGCTTCCTGTCCGTGATCTTCGCCCGCGTCCGAAGAAACTTGTTCAGGGAGGCCGAAGCCGTGGTGTTGCCTCGGTCGCCAGAGTAGGCCGGGAAGATGGGGCCGGTGTCCGGGGCCGCCTCCAGCGCCGCCTTAGCTGCCTCAGCGGCAATCCCGACCAGGGGCACCCGGCGCTTGCTGTTGTTCGTCTTCAGACCTCGGGTGTCGTTGGGCCGGATGAGGATATGCGGGACCGGGGCATCAAGCACGACATCGGCCCGCTCCAGTCCGACAATCTCCCCCAGCCGGGCGCCAGTGTCCGTCAGCATGTGGAGGATGCACTTCAAGTCATCCCGGAGCGCCCCGCCCTCTGACGCCTTGACCACTTGGGCCAGTTCCTCGGGCGTGAAGCTGTCGCGCTTGTCCTTGGCCGCCTCGGGGTCTTGAAGCTGGAGACGGTCAAAGGGATTGGCTTTGGAAAGCTCCAGCTCCCGAATGGCTAGCTCGAAGATCGCGCGGAGGTTCCGAAGGTACTTGTTGACCGACGCGATGCTTTTCAGACGTTCGCTCAGGACATCCCGGTAAGCTCTTGCATCTGCACGGGTAACGTCCGGCACCGGCTTGTCCCCAATGACCTCCACCAGCATGTTGACGCACCGTTCCCGCTCCAGGCGGAAGCGGCGTTGCTCCGCTGGGTTCCGGCCCGCATCCCCGCGCTCCTCCATGTAGACCCGCAGTGCGTCCCGGATGGTGATCGTGGGGCGCTCGACGCCACCACGAAGCGCGTTCACCCTCGCCAGGTCATCCGGGCTCAGGTCTTCGGGCTCAGGCTCCCGGCGAAGGCGGCGCTCATGCTCCGTCAGGATGACGTCGGCATGGGCATCCCGAACCTCTGCTTCCTCGTCGGTCGGTGCAGGGCCAACGGCATAGCCCATCTTCGCCAACCACTTCAGGGTCCGGGCGTGGACCTGTAGGGGCGTGTCGGTGGGCGCTTCGGTGAGAAGGGCAAACTCCCGCTCCACCTGCTTGTTGATGGCCTCGGCATGGCGGGCGGCCTCCAGTGGGTCTTGCGACCGCAAGGGCCGGACGACCTCGCGGCACCCCATCGCCTCCACCAGGTGCTTGGGCACCCGGCGCCGGTACTGGAGTTTCTTGGTCTTCGGGTGGGGATGAACGTACCGCACAGTGACCTGCATTTCGGACCCTCGTGTATCACCGTGTGTATCACGGGTGTATCACCAGGGGCCAGAAGCCCTTGCTTTTCCTTGTTTTCCGGGGCCTTGCGGCAGAGTTCTGGCGGACGGGGTGGGATTCGAACCCACGGTAGAGTCTCCCCTACGGCGGTTTTCAAGACCGCTGCCTTAAACCACTCGGCCACCCGTCCGGAAGGCGCCCTAGATACCGCGCGGGGCGCGCGGCGTCCAGCCCCGTGCCGCTTCGGCGGCGAACAGGTCTTGCCAGTACGGGGGAATGGGGCTAAAGGCGTCTCGCGCCCTTTGACGGCGCGGTTTCCTCATCTGGAAACGGCCGGTCTCGGACGGGCACCGCGGCATATCGCGTCATCGTGGGTGCATGGCAGTCGTAACGGCACGTTCCGCCTCGGAGTGTGTGTTCATGTCCCTGCCTTTGACGGGCGGCCTCGCGGCCGCCGGGTCCGTGCCGTGCTGGATGACCTACGCGGAGACCTTTTCGCCGGAAGAGTGTCGAACCGTCACGGCGCTGATGCCCGAGGACGCAGGAAAGGACGCCGGGCTGGTCGACGGCAAGGCGTCCGACGACATTCGCCGCACCCGCATCCACTGGATCACCGAAACGCCGGAGACGGCCTGGATCTACGAACGGCTGGCGCGGGTGATCGCCCGGGCCAATCGCGAGGCCTTTCATTTCAATCTGGCCGGTTTCGACGAGGAAGCGCAGATCGGTCGGTACCAGGACGGCGGCTTCTACGATTGGCACGTGGACCGCGGCGGACGCGGCGCCGGGCGAACCCGCAAGCTGACGGTCTCGGTGCAGTTGACCGCCCCGGAGGACTACGCGGGCGGCGCCCTGGAGCTGAACCCGGATGGTCGGGAGGTCGAGGCGCCGCGGACCCAGGGCGCGGCCATCGTTTTTCCGGCCTATGCGCTGCATCGGGTTCGGCCCGTCACCCGGGGCGTCCGCCATTCGTTGGTCATCTGGACGCACGGGCCGGATTTCGTCTGAGGCTTGCCAGCCGTCGCGCGCCGGTGTAGGGCACCGTCATGACCCGTTCCTTTCACAAGCCCTCTCGCAAGAGGTCGTCCCGCCGCCCCCGGTCCGACGCCGCCGCCTTGAGGCCCCAGCCGCCGCTCGAGGTGACGGCCCAACGCCTTGGCGCCCAGGGCGACGCCGTGGCCGAAGGTCCCGACGGACCGCTGTACATTCCCTATGCCCTGGCCGGGGAGCGTCTGCGCGTGCGGCCCGGCGAACGGCGCGGTGACGGCCGCGTCGCGGCGCTGGAAGAGGTCCTGGAGCCGTCCCCGCGCCGCGTTGACCCATCCTGCCCGCATTTCGGCGTTTGTGGCGGATGCGCCCTGCAGCATATGGCGCCGGACTTCGAGGCCGCCTGGAAGCGCGAGATGGTCGAGACCGCCTTGCGTCAGCGCGGCCTGGACCAAGTCCCGGTGGCGCCGGTCGTCGCCATTCCGCCCGGCACCCGCCGCCGCGCCGTCGTCGGCTATCGCAAGACGGCCCAGGGGCTGGTCCTGGGCTTCAAGGAGCATCACGGCCACACCTTGGTCGATATCGCGGCCTGCCCGGTGCTGCGGCCCGAAATCGTCGCTGGCCTGCCCGCCCTTCGCCGGGGGCTGGAGGCGGCTCTTCCTGGGGGCGCCAAGGGCGACCTGATGATCGTCGCCGTCGAGGAAGGGCTGGACCTTCGGCTCGATGTTCCCGAGGCGCCGTCCCTCGCGGGACGGGAAGCCCTCGCGGCCTTGGCCGAGACCTTGGACGTCGCGCGGCTGGTCCTGCGCGTCGACGGCCTGACCGAACCGGTGGCCATCCGCCGCCCGCCGACCTTGAGGCTGGGGCGGCACCGCGTGGCCCTGCCGGTCGGCGCCTTCCTGCAACCGAGCGCGGAGGGAGAGGCCGCCCTCCGCCGCCTCGTCAAAGAGGGGCTGGCGGGCATTGACGGTCCCGTCGCCGACCTTTTCTGCGGCCTGGGAACCTTCGCCCTGCCCTTGGCCGATGACGCCGCGGTCTCGGCCTACGACGCCGACGCGTCGCTGATCGCCGCCCTGGCCGCCACGCGGCGGGTGCGGGCGGTCGAACGCGATTTGTTCCGCCTGCCCTTGGAGGCCGCCGACGGCCTGGAACGCTTCGCCGCCGTCGTCTTCGATCCGCCGCGCGCCGGGGCCAAGGCGCAGGCCGAGGCCCTGGCCCGAAGCGGCCCCGACCGCCTGGTCGCCGTCTCGTGCAATCCCGCCACCTTCGCGCGGGACGCGCGTTGCCTGGTGGACGGCGGCTATTCGCTTGAGCGGGTGACGCCGGTCGATCAGTTCGTCTGGTCGCCGCATGTCGAACTGGTGGCGGTCTTCACGCGAACAGGCTAGTCTGGCTCGCAAAATTCCTTATCAGGTTGGATCTCAGGGGGATGACATGATCCATCTGGCCAGCGCATTGATCGCCGCCGGCGACACTGCCGAGAGTCGCGCCCTTTTCGACCGTTTGTTGGACAGCAGCTATACGGGCAGCTTCGTTCACAGCGGGGCCGACGCGCTCGACATCCTCGGGCGGTCCCGCCCCGACGTCGTCATCGTCGGGCCGGGCCTCGGTGACATGAGCGCGGTCGAGCTGTTGAGCGCCATCAAGTCCAACGACGCGCTGCGCGACTTGTCCGTGTTCGTCCTCAGCGAGGCGCCGCTGGCCGACACCGGCGATGCCCTCCTGGCCGCCGGTGTCGACGACGCCGCGCTGTGGCCGGAGCGCCCGGCGGTGATCGTCGCCCGCGTGCGGCCCCTGGTCCGCGTGGCGACCATGCAGGCGGAACTGGCCCTGCGCGCCAAGCTGGCGCACGGACTGGGGGTCGAAGTCGCGGGGTCGGCGCGGGACGAGGACACCGAGGCGCCGCGCATCCTGATCGTCGGCGAGACGCCCGCCCAATCCAACGCCGCCAAGGCCCTGCCCGACGCTGAATTGACCCGGGCGCCGGATCTGTTCGAGGCGCAGCGCCTGATGGAGGACCAGCGGTTCGACGCCTGCGTCATGGCCGCCGAGGCCAACGTCGAGGCCTACCTCGACCTCTGCCAGCAGATCCGCCGCAATCCGCGCCTTTTCAACCTGCCCGTCGTCTTCATGGCCGATCCGGCCCTGTTGCCCGATCGCGCCCTGCCGCTCGGCATGGGGGCCAGCCACGTCCTGCCCTACCCGGCGCCGCCGGAAGAGCTGCGCTTCGCCCTGATGGCCCTGGTGCGCCGTCAGCGCCGCCGCTGGGCCCTACGGCAGGCGCTCGACCGGACCATGACGACGGAGCTCATGGATGACCGCGTGCGGGACGTCTACAACAACGCCTTCCTCAGCCGGTACCTGGAAGCCCGCATCGGCTCGGCCCGCAAGCATGAGCGCGAGTTCTCGGTCATCGGCTTCGGCTTCGCCGGGGTGGACGCCATTCGTCACGAATTCGGCGAGGACTCCGAAACCAGCCTGCTGGAACAGATCGCCCAATGGCTGAACCTGCTGGTGCGGGCCGAGGACATGGTGGCCCGGGTCGACGGCGCGCGCTTCTGCGTCACCCTGCCCGACACGCCGATCTCCGAAGCCCAGGTGGTGATGCACCGCATCGCCGGTGTCATCTCGAACACGGATTTCGCCGTCCGCGACGTCTACCGCGTGGTCAACGTCTGGCCGCTCGTCAGCGCCACGGGATTGACGGAGGGCGACGCCGTGCACAGTTTGTTGGAACGCATCGCCGCGGACGACGATGGGACGCTGTCGGACTGACGGCGCTTCGGAAGGAACGACCTCGTGGCGATGATCCGTCGGGTGGGACGCCCATGCGCATCGACGTGATTTTCGATACGGTCTGCCCCTGGTGCTTCATCGGCAAGAAGCGCCTGGAGGCGGCCTTGCGCCAGAGGCCGTCGATCCACGCCGATCTGCGATGGCGGCCCTTCCTCCTGAACCCCGACATGCCGGAAGACGGCATGCCGCGCGCGGCCTATCTGGAACGCAAGTTCGGCGGCCCGGCGCGGGTGGCCCGCATGCTGGGCAATCTGCGCGACGCCGGGGCGGGCGCGGGCATCGCCTTTGATTTCGACGCCATCGCGCGGACTCCCAACACGCTGGATTCCCACCGCCTGGTACGCATGGCCGCCGACCACGGATGCGCCGAGGCCGTGGTCCAGGCCTTGTTCGAAGCCTATTTCCTGCATGGTCGGGACATCGGCGACCGCGACGTTCTTCAGGCCATTGGACAGGCGCACGGACTGGACGGTGACGCCGTTCTCGCCTCCCTCACCGGGACGCGCGGGCGTGGCGAGGTGTTCATGGAGAACGCCCACACCCACCGCATGAGCATCAACGGCGTTCCCTGCTTCATCTTCGACGGCGCCTACGGAATCGCCGGTGCACAGGAGCCGGATATCCTGGTCCGCATGATCGACATGGCCTCGGAGGGACGCCTCGAGGAGCCGCTGTCCAGTCCGCGCGGCGCCCTGCCCGCCTCGGCCCGTCAGGGCGCCAAGGACAGCGGTTGAAACGACCGAGGGGCTACCCGGCGGCGGGGGTCCGAACCGATGGCGGACAAGCCGCCGTCAGGCCCCGTCTTCCAGCGCGATATCGGCCAATTGTTCCAACAGGCGGCGGGTTCCCTGGACGCGCTGTTCGGGCGTGTCCCAGCGGCGCATATAGACGATCTTGTGATCGGGGCGCACCTTCACCGTCGCCACGTTCTGGCTGATGAAGCGCACCAGGCCAGCCGGATTGGGGAACTCGTTGTTGCGCAGGCCGAGCACGCAGCCCTTCGGTCCGGCGTCCACCTTCTCGATGTTCGCCTGTCGACAAAGCGACTTGATTCCAACCACTTCCAGAAGGTTCTCGACTTCCCTGGGCAAGGGGCCGAAGCGGTCGATCAGCTCGCTGGCCAGGGCCTCGATCTCCTGGCGGTCGGCGGTGTCGGCGATGCGGCGGTACAGCCCCAGACGCACGCCCAGGTCCTGGACGTAGGGTTCGGGGATCAGGACCGGCATGCCGAGCTGGATCTGCGGCGCCCACTCCTCGACCACCTCGCCCAGGCCCTCGCCCGCCTTGGCGGCGGCCACCGCTTCTTCCAGAAGGTGCTGGTACAGCTCGATGCCGACCTCCTTGATGTGGCCAGACTGCTCGTCGCCGAGCAGGTTGCCCGCCCCCCGGATGTCCAGGTCGTGCGAGGCCAGGGAGAAGCCCGCGCCCAGGGTGTCCAGGGTCTGCATGACGGTCAGCCGCTTTTCCGCCGCCGCTGTCATCTTCTTGCCCGGCGGCAGGGTCAGGTAGGCGTAGCCGCGTTGCTTGCCGCGCCCCACGCGCCCCCGCAGCTGATACAACTGGCCGAGGCCGAACATGTCGGCGCGGTGAATGATGATGGTGTTGACGCGCGGCATGTCGAGGCCGCTTTCGACGATGTTGGTCGCCAAAAGGACGTCGTACTGCCCGTCGGCGAAGGCGGTCATCACCTCCTCCAATTGGGTCGGACTCATCTGGCCGTGGGCGACGACGGCCTTCACCTCGGGCACCAGATGCCCCAGGCGGTCCATGACGCGGTCGATGTCGGCCAGGCGGGGGCAGACGTAGAAGCACTGCCCGCCGCGATAGCGTTCGCGCAGGATGGCCTCGCGCACCACCACGCCGTCGAACGGCAGGACGAAGGTGCGCACGGCCAGGCGGTCGACCGGCGGCGTGGCGATGATCGACAGTTCTCGCACGCCGGTCAGGGCCAGTTGCAGGGTACGGGGTATGGGGGTCGCCGTCAGGGTCAGGACGTGGACGTCGGCCTTCATCTGTTTCAGGCGTTCCTTGTGGGCGACGCCGAAGTGCTGTTCCTCGTCGACGATCAACAGGCCCAGACGCTTGAACTTGATCGACTTGGAGACCAAGGCGTGGGTGCCTATGACGATGTCCACCGTGCCGTCCGCGATCTCCTTGCGGGTCAGCGTGGCGTCCTTGGGCGACACCAGACGCGACAGTTGGGCGATGCGCACCGGCAGGCCCTTGAACCGCTCCATGAAGCCCAGGTAGTGCTGGCGGGCCAAGAGGGTGGTCGGCACCACCACGGCGACCTGCGTGCCGCTCATGGCGGCCACGAAGGCGGCGCGCAGGGCGACTTCCGTCTTGCCGAACCCGACGTCGCCGCAGACCAGACGATCCATGGGTTTTCCCGACCCCATGTCGTCGAGGGTGTCGGAAATCGCCTTCAACTGGTCTTCCGTCTCGGCGTAGGGGAAGCGGGCCGCGAATTCGTCGTACAGCCCTTCCGGGCTGGTCAGGGTGTCGCCCTTCTTCAGATGGCGGGCGGCGGCGACCTGGATCAGGCGCTCCGCCATGTCGTGGATGCGTTCCTTCAGCTTGGCCTTGCGGGCCTGCCACGCCGGGCTACCGAGCTTGTCGAGTTGCACGCCCGCCTGTTCCGAGCCGTAGCGGCTGAGGACGTCGATGTTTTCCACCGGCAGGAACAGCTTGTCGCCGCCGTCGTAGATCAGCCGCAGGCAATCGTGCGGCGCGTTGCCGATCTGGAGGGTTTCCAGCCCTTCATAGCGGCCGATGCCGTGCTCCACATGGACCACCAGATCCCCTTCGGCCAGCGCCGAGGCGTCCTTGATGAACTTGTCGGCGCGCCGTTTCTTCTTGGCTGGACGCGCCAGCCGGTCGCCCAGGATGTCCTGCTCCCCCAGGACCACCAGATCCGGGGCCTCGAAGCCGCGTTCCAGCGGCAGGCAGAGGACCGGGACGCGGTCCTTGGGCAGGGACCGCGCCTCGTCCCAGGTGTCGACGGCGGTCAGGCCCGGCAGGCCATGGTCGCGCAGGACGCCGGACAGGCGATCCCGCGAGCCGGGGCTGAAGGCGGCGAGCATCACCTTGCGTCCCTGGGTCTGCTCGGCCACCGCGTGCAGGCGCACCGCGTCGTAGACGTTCTCACCGGGGCGGGCGCGGACATCGGCGAAATCATGACCGGGACGGCCCCCGGCGTTCACCGCGTCGGCCTGCAGGGCGACGTCCGCCTCGAAGGGGCTGAAGGCGGCGACCGGCCGCGCCGCCAAGGCGCGCGGGAACTCGTCCGGGTCCATGTAGAGGCGTTCCGGGGCGATCGGATGATAGACCATCCCGCCTTCTTCGACGCCCTGGGTTTCAAGGTCGACGCGGGCGTCGAAATACTCCCGGATCAAGTCGATCCGGGCCTGCCAGGCTTCCTCCACCTGATGATCGAGGGTGACGACGGCGTCCGGCAGATAGCCGAACAGGGTATCGAGACCCTCATGGAACAGCGGCAGCCAATGCTCCATGCCTTGCAGCTTGCGGCCGTCGGTGACCGCCTCGTAGAGCGGGTCGGCCTTGGTGGCGCCGAAGAGTTCGCGATAGTTGGTGCGGAAGCGGGTGATCGAGGTCTCGGTGAGGATGACCTCGCTCATGGGTTTGAGGAGGATCGTCTTCAGCGACCCGGTGGTGCGCTGGGTCAGCGGATCGAAGGTGCGGACGCCGTCCAGTTCGTCACCGAAGAAGTCGAGGCGGAACGGTTCGTCGGTGCCCGGCGGATAGAGGTCGATGATGCCGCCGCGGACGGCGTATTCGCCCGGCTCCATGACCTGTTCGGCCCGGTTGTAGCCGTTGCGCGCCAGATAGCCCATCAAGGCGTCGGTGTTGACGTCCTTGCCCACCGTCATGCGGAAGACGGCGCCGTTGAAGACTTCCTTGCGCGGTACGCGCTGGGTCACGGCGCTGACGGTCGCCAAGATCAGCCGCGCGCCGCCGTCATGCGGCCCGGCGAGGCGGGTCAGGGTGTCGATGCGGCGTCCGACGATCTCGACGTTGGGGCTGGCGCGGTCATAGGGCACGCAGTCCCAGGCCGGGAATTCCAGGACCTCGATCTCCGGGGCGAAGAAGCGCACGGTCTGGGCCAGGGTGTCGAGGCGCACGTCGTCGCGGCAGACGTGCAGGATGTCGCCGACCGCCCCAGAGCGCGCCAGGGACGCCAGCAGCAGGGCGTCGAAGCCTTCCGGGACACCGGCCAGGGTGACCCGTCGGGCGGCGGAAAATATGGAGGAGTAATCCAGCACCGGCTTAGGCGTAGGGCTTGTAGGTCAGGATCATCTTGAAGACGTCGGTGTCGTGCTCCGGGGGCACGGGCTTCTTGCCGATCACCCAATCCATGATGTCGACGTCCAGTTCTTCCAGCAGGGCCTCCAGAAGGTCCACCTGCGTCTCCGTCAGGGTCGCCAGATGGGCATGGGCGAACCCGCCCAACATGACGTCCGCCTCCTTCATGCCGCGATGGTTGGCTCGGAACAGGATGCGCTTGCGCCGGTCGTCCATGGCTCTAAGGTCCGCTGTGGAATTGGCAGGAGGCGGGAACCGCCAGTGGGTGATATAAAGCCTTCCTGCCTGAGAGAAAAGCACCCAACCCCAAGATCCGCCGGATCCCCGCCGACCGATGCGACCGGAAATCCTGTTCCCCCTCTTCGCGCCGCTGGAAAAACTGCCTGGCCTTGGGCCTCGGCTGAAGCCGCTGTACGAGCGTCTGGTCGGTGGGCCGCATGTGGTCGATGCCCTGTGGCACCTGCCGTCCGGCCTGATCGACCGCCGTTTCGCGCCGACCGTCGCCGAGGCGCCCGACGGCGCCATCTGCACGCTGACCGTCACCGTCGACGGACACGATCCCGCGCCGCCCCGCTCGCGCGCGCCCTATCGGGTGCGCTGCCGGGACGCCACGGGGTTCCTGACGCTGGTTTTCTTCCATGGCAAGCGTGCCTATCTGGAGCAAATCCTGCCCGTCGGTGAGGAGGTGGTGATCTCGGGACGCGTGGAGCATTACAACGACCAACGCCAGATGCTCCACCCCGACCACGTGGTCCCGGTGGCCGAACGCGACAGCGTCGAGACCGTCGAGGCGGTCTATCCCCTGACCGCCGGGATCACCGGCAAGGTCGCCGCCAAGCTGGCCCGCGCGGCCCTGGGGAAGGCACCGGAACTACCGGAATGGCTGGACCCGGCCTGGCAGGCCCGCCAGGGTTGGGAGGACTGGCGGACGGCGGTGGCGCGGGCGCATGAGCCCGGCGACGAGGGCGACCTCTCCTCCCTGGCGCCGCATCGCCAACGTCTTGCCTTCGACGAGCTTCTGGCCAACCAGTTGGCCCTGCTTCTGGTGCGACGGTCGGCCCGCAAGCAATCCGGGCGAGCGATGACCGGCGACGGCCACCTGCGGCGGAAGGTCCTGGAGGCCCTGCCCTTCGCCTTGACCGGCGCCCAGGAGCGGTCCCTGGAAGAGATTTACGAGGACATGGCCCGCCCCGAGCGCATGCTGAGGCTGCTTCAAGGCGATGTAGGCAGCGGCAAGACCGTGGTCGCCCTGATGACCATGCTCAACGCCATCGAGACGGGCGCCCAGGCCGCCCTGATGGCCCCGACGGAAATCCTCGCCCGGCAGCACGCCGAGACCCTGGCCCCCCTGTGCGCCGCCGCGGGTATTCGCCTCGCCCTGCTGACCGGACGGGACAAGGGTGTCCCTCGCCAGGAAATTCTGGACCGTCTGGCGCGCGGCGAGGTGGATATCCTGATCGGCACCCACGCCCTGTTTTCCACCGACGTCGCCTTTCGCGACCTGGCCGTCGCGGTGATCGACGAACAGCACCGCTTCGGTGTCCACCAGCGCCTGGAACTGGCCGCCAAGGGCCGACACGCGGACATCCTGGTCATGACCGCGACACCCATTCCCCGCACCCTGTCGCTGACGCTCTACGGCGACATGGAGTCCTCGCGCCTGGACGAGAAGCCGCCGGGCCGCAAGCCGGTGGATACGCGGGCCTTGCCCAACAACCGTTTGGGCGACGTCGTGGCGGCGGCGCGACGCGCGGTGGCCGCCGGAAACAAGGTCTATTGGGTCTGCCCGTTGGTCGAGGAAGCCGAGGGCCTGGATCTGGCCAACGCCGAGGAGCGCCACGCGCTTCTGAAGACCGCCTTCGGTGATCGCGTCGGGCTGGTTCATGGCCGCATGAAGGGGCCGGACAAGGACGCCGTGATGGAGGCCTTCGCCGGAGACGGCCTTGACGTGCTGGTCGCCACCACCGTCATCGAAGTCGGTGTCAACGTGCCCGAGGCGACGGTCATGGTCATCGAGCACGCCGAACGCTTCGGCCTCGCCCAGCTTCACCAGTTGCGGGGCCGCATCGGGCGCGGCGACAAGGCCTCCACCTGCCTGCTGCTCTATCAGCCGCCCTTGACGGAAACGGCCAAGGCGCGACTGGAAGTCATGCGCCAGACCGAGGACGGCTTCATCATCGCCGAGGAAGACCTGCGCCTGCGGGGCGGCGGCGAAGTCCTGGGAACGCGGCAGTCGGGGTTGCCGGAATTCCGCCTCGCCGACATCGCCGTTCACGGCGACCTGCTGGCCGTCGCCCGCGACGACGCGCGCCTGATCGTCGAACGCGATCCCGACCTTCAGACGGAGCGGGGAAAGGCCCTGCGCGTTCTGCTCTACCTCTTCGAGCGCGACGCGGCGATCATGACCCTGCGGTCCGGCTGACCGTGGCCCGCTGACTTTTAATCAGCGGGTCGCCCCCCCTATTCCGCCGCGTCGTCCGTCGGCACCCGGCCACCCTTGACCGTTTCGCGCGGATCGTCCGGCGTCGCGCTGACCAGGGGCACCTTCCGCAAGGCTTCCGGGCGCGGATCGGGCGGCGTGACGATACCGCCCGACACCACCATCTTGATGCCTTCCTCGACCGTCATGTTGAGGACGACCAGATCCTGGCGCGGCACGAACAGCAGGAAGCCGCTGGTCGGGTTCGGCGTGGTCGGCAGAAAGACGTTGACGCAGTCTTCCTTGGTCAGGTTCTGGACCTCGCCCCGCGTGCCGCCGGACACGAACCCGATGGCCCAGATTCCGCGCCGGGGGTACTCCACCAGGACCACCTGTCGGAAGGCGTTGGATTGCTGGGCCAGGACGGTCTCGAAGATCTGCTTCACGGCGCCGTAGATGGAGCGCACCACCGGCATGCGGGCCAGGATGTTCTCCCCCGTCCGCACCAGCAGGCGACCGAGGAACCCGGCGGTGAGCATGCCGACCAGGATCAGGAAGACGATCAAGACGATCAGTCCCAGACCGGGCACCGACATCGGCATGAAGTCGGTGTAGCGGCCCGGCATCAGGCTCGCCACCCAGCGGTCGATCCAGGTGATCAGAAGCCACGCCGTATAGAAGGTGATGGCCGCCGGGGCCGTCACCAGGATACCGGCGAAGAAATAGGCCCGCAGCCGCCCCAGGACCGTCATCCGCACGACGGGCGGCGGCGGCGGCGCCTCGGGGACGGCGTCGGTGTCGTGGGGATCGGGCGAGGACGGATCGGTCATGGGGTCATCCGAAGCGCGGTTGCGATGCGGCATAACGTGGCGCATGCCGGCCCCCCGCGCAACGGGCGTTCGCATGATAATCAGGAAGAAGGGGTTAAATCTTATCGGTGATGGCGCGAATGTTGCGCACGAAGATCTTCAGGAGTGCCCGGATGAAGGGATCGGCGGCATCCAGCTTGTCCTGAAACTGGGCGCGCGTGATGATCGCCACGGTGGTCTGCTCCTTGGCCCGCGCCGCCGCCATGCGCGGCTGGTCGTCGACCAGGGCCATTTCTCCGAAGATGCCCCCCTTCTGGATGGTGCCCAGGACCACCTCGTTGCCCATGGGGCCGGTGCGAACGATCTCGATCTCTCCGGCCTGCACCAGATAAGCCCTGTCGCCTTCGTCGCCGGCCTTGAAGACATATTGTCCCGGATAGACGACCTTCCGCTCAACGACGCGCGCTTCGTTCGCCGCCATGACCCCTCCGCCTTGCTCGTGACCACCCCGCCTTTCTTATACAGCCGGAAGGGCCCAGAACGCCACAGGCACGCCACGATCACGCCACCTCCCGCGCCGAACACTCAGCGCACCGCTCCGGCGCGGCGCGCCAGCATGAAGGCATGGCCGTCGTTGTCGGCGATTTCCTTGATCAACCAGTTGCGGACCAGTCGCACCAGCGCCAACTTGGGATGGCGGTCGCCGCCGTGTCCGACCAAGGAGGCCGAGGCATCCGACAAAAGTTTCAAGAGATTGGCGTGATCCTGGGAATGGACGGTGACCTGAACTGGATCAAGCACCCGGGCCAGAAGCCTTTCTTCCTCGACGAAATGGTCGTGGATTTGGCCCTGAAGTTTGAGAAGATAATGGGAAAAGGCGTGCGTATTCTCCTCGGCGGCGCAACTCAGCGCGAAGCTCGTGGAAAGAATGTCCCGATGCATGGTGTCGATCACGTCGTCACCACAGGACAGTCGCGGGTGCCACAGCAGACCCGACATCGTCCATCTCCATTCAGCATGCCTCCCCGCCCCGATGCCGAGACGCTAGCGCGGCGCGGCCCCTATTGAAAATCGTTCGCAGCAGGTCGTCGCCATGCAGACACATAATAAGCCCGGCACGCTATCCCTGGAGGTCCTAGTATGCCAGACCCGGCGCCTGGGCATGCAGGCGCAATGCTGCGGAAAACGAGGTTCTCCGGAGGTTCTCGACGCCTTGCGGCGGCTGGTGGACGACGGCGGTCTGGATGTCCGGGTGATGGAAAGCCCATGCCTGGGACATTGTTCGGTCGGGCCGAACGTCCGAATCGTCGGCGACGCGCTCTTTCATGAGGTGTCCGAAGAGACGCTGGGGACCATCCTGGAACGCCTGCGGTCGCTGGCGTCGCGTCGCGACGAACCGGCGGAGGGCGACAGACCGTCCCACGAAACCCTCCCTCCGGTTTGACCGCGAAGCGGTCCACGGGTTAGGCTCCTGTCTCGCATCGCCAAATCACCGAAAAAAATCTGGAGACGACATGGCCACCATCGCCGACGTCAGCGCCGACATGCTCCGAGCCGCGGCCAACTTTTTCCGGGCCGTCGGCCAGGAAAACGAAGCCCTGACCGAGCAGATGACCCAGAACGCCAAGGCCTATGAGGAAGTGGCCGACCTTCTTCAGCAAGACCCCGCCATGGAAGTCAACGTGCCCGAAGCCGGCGCCTAAGCCGCGACCGCCCTGCCCGACGCTTCGGTGGAAGGCGTCCGAGGCGTCGGCGGAGAACCCCCGGCCCGGAGAGAGGCCGCCACCGGGCGGCGACGCTCGGCGTGATCCGACGCCCTGTCGACGGCCTTTCCTTCGCGCAAGAGAAAGCCCCGCCAACCTATTGAGGTGGCGGGGCTTTTTTGGTGAGCCCGACAGGATTCGAACCTGTGACCCGCTGATTAAAAGTCAGCTGCTCTAGCCATCTGAGCTACGGGCCCCGAGGGGGGTCGCCGACCGTCCAGCCAGCGAGAGGGCGCACAATAGGCAGAGGGAACCTCAGGGTCAAGCCCCCTGGTCCCCCCCGCGCCGCTCGCCGGTTGGCGTCGCTACTCGGTGTCCGCGCCGACCTGCATCTTCACGATCTTGTCGGGATAGGCGACCTTGCCGTTCATGGCGGAATCGCCCTTCTTGATCTGATCGACGAACTCCATGCCGTCCACGACCTCACCCCAGACGGTGTACTTGCCATCCAGGAAAGGCGCGGCGTCGAAGCAGATGAAAAACTGGCTGTCGGCGCTGTCCGGGCTTTGCGCCCGCGCCATGGAGACGGTGCCGCGCTTGTGCTTTTCCTTCGAGAATTCGGCGGGCAGGTGCTGTCCCGAGCCGCCGGTGCCGGTGCCGGTGGGGTCGCCGCCCTGGGCCATGAAGCCCGAGATCACGCGATGGAAAGGCGTTCCATCGTAGAACCCCTGACGCGCCAATTCCTTGATGCGCTCCACATGCTGAGGCGCCAGATCCGGACGCATCCGAATGACCACGCGACCGTAGTCGAGATCCATGTACAGGGTGTTTTCGGGATCAAGGCCGTCTTGGGCCTGGGCCGCGGTGGACATGGCGAACAGAACTCCGATCAGCAGAAATGTCTTCAGGAAACGGGCAACAACAGTCATCGAGACCTTAGCCTTTCAGGACAGGGGCGGCCAGTCGGCATCACGCCTCCAGGCCGAACTTTTCCAACAGGGCCAGCTTGACCTCCTTCGGGACGAAGGAATCGATATTGCCGCCCAGGCGACCGATTTCCTTGACGAAGCGGGAGGAAATGAACTGGCAGCGTTCAGACGCCATCAGGAACACCGTTTCGATGTCGGGATTGAGGCGGGCGTTCATCCCGGCCATCTGGAATTCGTATTCGAAGTCCGACACGGCGCGCAGCCCGCGCACGACCACCGTGGCACCCTGCTGCTTGGCGAAATCCATCAACAAACCCTGGAACGGCTTGACCTCGATCTTGGTCCGCCCGACGGGCAGGTCCTTGACCGCCTGATAGGTCAGGTCGACCCGTTCCTGAAGGTCGAACAGGGGGCCCTTCCCCGCGTTGATCGCCACGCCGACCACCAGATGATCCAGCATGCGGGTCGCGCGGTTGATGATGTCCAGGTGCCCGTTGGTCACCGGGTCGAAGGTGCCCGGATAAACGCCGATGCGCTGCTGGTCCATGGCCTTTGCCTCACGCTTCCCCTGTGCCCGGGGCCGTTCCATCCTCGGACGGAGACGCCGCGGGGGCGCCCTCTTCGGACGCATCGTCTTCATTGGCGCCGGCTTCGTCATCCTCGGCGACATCCGGCAGGCGGGCCGCCGAGACGACCTGTTCGTCGTCGGCGGTTCGGAACAGCGTCACGCCCTGGGTGGTGCGGCCGGCGATGCGAACATCGTGAATCGGCATGCGAATGAGCTGGCCGCCGTTGGAAATCAGCATGATTTGATCGCCGTCCTCCACCGGGAAGGCGCCAACCACGAGGCCGTTGCGCTCGGTCATGTCGATGGCCGTGATGCCCTGCCCACCCCGACCGGTGATGCGGTACTCATAGGCCGAGGTGCGCTTCCCATAGCCGTTCTCGGTGATCGTCAGGATGAATTCCTCATCCTCGGCGAAGCGCTGGAAGGTCTCTGGATCGAGGGCCGCGGGCACGCTGTCGTCCGGCGCGGGCGCCTCCTCGCCGTCGGCCTGATCGCCCTGGGCGCGGCGCAGGGCCGCGGCCATGCGCAGATAGGCGTCGCGCTCGGCGGTGTCGAATTCGACATGCCGCAGGATGGACAGGGAGATCACCTCGTCCCCGTCGGCCAAGCGCATGCCGCGCACGCCGGTCGACGACCGTCCGGCGAAGACGCGGACCTTGTCGATGGGGAAACGGATGGCCTTGCCCATATGGGTGGACAGAAGGACGTCCTGGCTGTCGTCGCAGGTGGCGACACCGACCAGGCGGTCGCCGTCGTCCAGCTTCATGGCGATCTTGCCGTTGGACTTCACGTTGGTGAAGTCGGACAGCGAATTGCGCCGCACGTTGCCCGACGCGGTGGCGAACATGACGTTCAGGTCGCCCCAGGTGTCCTCGTCCTCGGGCAGCGGCATCATGGTGGCGATGCTTTCGTCGGCGCTCACCGGCAGCAGGTTGACCAGGGCCTTGCCCCGGCTCTGCGGATTGCCGAGCGGCAGACGATAGACCTTCATCTTGTAGACCATGCCGGTGGTCGAGAAGAACAGCACCGGCGTAT
>CAZFRK010000002.1:21139-34764 GCA_964521375.1 uncultured Rhodobacterales bacterium | reverse complement strand
CGCCAGATGCTGGCCGAGGAAAAGGCCGATCTGCTGATCTGGGGCGGCGAGGACCAGACCGGGCGCGTCATCGAATTGCGCTTCGCCACCGCCGACCTGCCGCCGACCGACCGCCTGGGCGTCCTGCCGCCCGATGCCGCGCTGACCGTTCCCGCCGACTTCGACGCCACTTGGACCCCCTTGATGAAGGCGGTCGTCCTGACCGCCCTGGGATCCGAGAACGAACCCCTGATCTCCCTGGTCGACGAGGCCGCCGCCCTGGGGCTCAATCCGCCCGCCGGGATGAGCGGCGGCGAACAGGCGTCGGTCCTGGCGTGCTTCGGCCATGCCGCCGCCCGCGCGGCGCTGTCGGGGAAGCGCCGCGACCTGCTGGACAAGGCGGTCGAGGCATGGCGCAAGGCCCTGGAGCGCCTCCCGCGCGAGGCCGAGGCCGACTGGATCGTCCTGCATCGCGTGCTCGGCATGGTTACGCAGTCCCGCGGCGAGAAGGCGCGGAACGAAACCCTGTTGCGCGAAGCCGTCGGCCACTACGAACAGGCGCTGGAAGCCATCCACCGCGATACCGACCCGCGTGGCTGGGCCGAGGTGTCGGTGCGTCTGGCCGCCACCCTGGCCCGCGTCGACATGATCGCCGGAGACGAGACGGCGCTGCGGGCCGCCCTGGGCCACTACCAGGCCGCCCTCACCGTCTTCAACCGGGCGGAGCACCCCTGGCGGTGGGCCGAGTTGATGACGGCCATCGGCCAATGCCTGCAAGTCTACGGCGACCACCTGAAGAGCGTCGACATCCTGAAGAAGGCGGTGGACGTCTGCCGCTCGGCCATGGAGGTCCGTACCGCCGAGGCCGCCCCCCTGCTCTACGCGGCGACCCGCAACAACATGGGATCGGCCCTGTTCCTGCTGGCCAAGCACGGCAGCGACGCGGAATACATGCGGCTGGCCGCCGTCGCCTTCCGCGACGCCCTGGCGGTGCACCGCGACACGGGATCGCGCGGCCCCCTGGCCAAGACCATCGACAAAAACCTGCGGCGGGCGGAAGACCTGCTCCACCGCTACGAAAGCCGCCCCGTCGCCCAGCCGACCTGGGCCGCCGAGGAAGCCCCGGAAACCCTGGAAGGCGACGAGGAGGCCCCGCCCGCCGTGTGAGGCTCACCGGGGGAAACCCCACCCCGAAGACTCAGCCCCAGCCCGCCGCGCGCACGGCGGCGGCATGGCGGCGGCTGACCGGAATCCGCAGGCCGTTGGTCAACACCAGGGTCAGCTTGCCGTGGCGATCACGGTCCACCGCCGCCACGGCGCGCGCCGCGACCCAGTGGGAGCGATGGACCCGCAGCCCGTCGACACCGGACAGCTCCGCCACCGCGTCGCGCAACCGCATCAACAGAAGGTCGCTGCCCGCCTCGGTATGGACGCGGACGTAATGGTCCTCCATGGACAGGGCGAGGAGTTGCCGTCCCAGGGCGGCGGGCAGACGGTCGAGGAAAGGCGCCTCCTGTCCTTCCTCTCCCCGTTCCGCCGGCGCGGCGGGAGCGGGTGACTCCCTGTCTTGGGGAGCGGCGGCGGGCTTGGACGCGGCGCCGCCGCCGATCAGGCCGCGCCCGCGCAGTTCGAGCCACACCGGCACGGCGGCGGCCAAGAGGGTCAGGACGCCGACATAGAGAAACAGCTCGACGAAGCCCGCCGGGGTCAGGAAATCGTTGCCGCGCACCGCCCGCTCGACCGCGGCGACCACCAGGGTCATGACCAGGACCACCGCCCCGGCCACCGCCGCCAGCGCGCCGCGCCATCCCAGGCCCCGGCGCATGGCCAAGGCGACCAGGACGCGGCTCAGCCCTTCGAACAGCACCCAGCCGAAGAGGATCAAGCCGCCCCAATAGGCGAACCGCCCTTCCCAGGAGAGATCCACGAAGGTGCCGAAGGGACCGATGACCGCCAGGGCGCCGACCGTCGCCGCCAGAAGCGCGCCCTTGAGCGCCAGACGGCGGGGCGTGGACCGCTCCAGCGTGGCGGCGGGCGCGGCAGCGACCGGCGATTCACGCATCGCCAACCGCCGGTTCCGGCGATCGGCGAAGGGACCGCCGGCGCTTCCCGTATCGGCGCTGGCCGTCCCCCCCGGTTTGTCGCCAAGTCTCAAGGGAGAACGGCGCGCCGGGCGCCGCCCGCCCCCATGGAGACCGTGTCATGATCCTCTGCCGCACCGCCACGTCCTTTCTCCGCGTTCCATCGATGCTTCCGGGACGGGTCGGCGATGTCAAGCCTGCCCGAGGAGGCCGTCGATGACCCTCGCTCCGCTCGCCGCCGCCGCGCCCGCCATTCAACTCCATGCCGCCGCGGCCGGGGTCGCCTTCATCCTCGGCCTGCTGCTTCTGACCGGGGGAAAAGGCACGCGGCGCCACGCCCTGCTGGGCCGCGCCTGGGTGGCCGCCATGGCCGTCACCGCCCTGTCCAGCTTCTGGATCAGCGAATTGCGGCCCGGCGAGGCGAGTCCGATTCACGCCCTGTCGCTGCTGACCCTCGCCTGCCTGCCGCTGGGCGTCCTGGCCATCCGCAAGGGGCGCCGGCGGCGCCACGGGCGCGTGATGACAGGGCTGTTCCTGGGCGCTCTGGTGATCGCCGGCCTCTTCACCCTGTTGCCGGGACGCATCATGCACGACGTCGTCTTCGGCTCCTGAAACGGGCCTAAGACCAACCCTTTAGGCTTACTTCTACACCTTTGTATTCCAGCCCGCGAAGCCTAGCGAAAACGTATATCCGAAGTGAGGTTTCTTTCCATTCTCATTCGAACGGGGTAGGTCTTTCGACCATCTGGAATCGTTCCAGACCGTCGCCCCACACGTAATCGCCGGAGACCCCCGCCGTGTCCCTGAACAAGATGAAAATCGGCACGCGCCTGTCCCTCACCGTCCTTCTGACCGCCGCCGGCGTCGCCATCGCCGCCATCGCCGGGCTGCTGATGCTGCGCGGCGAGATGATGGAGGACCGCCGCCACCTGCTGAAAGCCGTCACCGAGGCCGCCACGGCATCGGCGCGCGACCATCTGGCCAAGGTCGAAAGCGGCGAACTGTCCGAGGATGACGCCAAGGCGACCTTCCTACGCAGCCTGGAAACGGCCCGCTACAACGGCAGCGAATACTTCTTCGTCATGGACTATCAGGGCCTGACCCTGATGCATGGCGCGGCGCCGAAGTTCAACGGCACCAACATGTGGGACATGCAAGACCCCGAGGGTCGCTACTTCATGCGCGACATGACCGCCGTCGCCCGCCAGGACGGCCAGGGCTTCGTAGAATACAGCTGGGCCAAGCCGGGAGCCGAAGAGCCGTCGCCCAAGCTGTCCTACGTCCTCAACGTGCCGGAGCTGAACGCCTATGTCGGCACCGGCGTCTACGTGGACGACATCAACGCCATCTTCTGGAAGCGGGCCGGCGTGATGGCCGGAATCGGCGCCCTGCTGATCGCCGTCGGCGCGGGTCTGGTGCTGCTCATCCGCGGCTCCATCGTCCGCCCGCTGAACGCCCTGACCGAGGACATGGACCGTCTGGCCCGGGGCGATACCTCCATCGAGGTGGACGGCACCGACGCCGAGACCGAGATCGGCGCCTTCGCCCGCGCCCTGGAGGTCTTCAAGCAGAACGCCATCGAACGCGACCACGCCCTGGAACGGGAACGCGCCGAGGAACAGAAGCGCGTCGACCGGGCGCGCAAGGTCGACGAACTGACCAAGGCCTTCGACGGCTCGGTCATCCGCCTGCTGGAAAAGGTGGACTCCTCGGTCTCCCACCTGAACGAAGCTTCCGAATCGCTGGCCTCGGCCTCGCAACAGACCAACGCCCAGAGCGCCGCCGTCTCCAGCGCGTCGGAGGAAGCCTCGGCCAACGTCCAGACCGTCGCGGCGGCGACCGAGGAACTGCACGCCTCCATCAGCGAGATCGGGCGCCAGGTCCAGAAGTCCAGCGACATCGCCTCCCACGCCGTGCGTCAGGCCCGCGACACCAACGCCACCATGGAGAACCTGTCCACCTCCGCCGCCCGCATCGGCGAGGTGGTCAAGCTGATCACCGATGTCGCCGAGCAGACCAACCTGCTGGCGCTCAACGCCACCATCGAGGCGGCGCGGGCCGGGGACGCGGGCAAGGGCTTCGCCGTCGTCGCCCACGAGGTGAAGAACCTGGCCAACCAGACCAGCCGCGCCACCGACGAGATCGCCAGCCAGATCGCCGCCGTCCAGCGCGAGACCGAGCAGGCGGTGGCGGCCATCCGCACGGTCGCCGAGACCATCGAGGAGATCGACAACATCGCCTCCTCCATCGCCAGCGCGGTCGAGGAACAGAACGCCGCGACGCAGGAAATCACCCGCAATGTCGGCGAGGCCGCCCAGGGCACCGAAGAGGTCAACCGCAACATCTCCGGCGTCTCCGAGGCCGCCCACCACACCGACGAGGCGGCCCACAAGGTGGCCGGGTCGGCCCGCGAACTCCAGGACGAGGCCGACACCCTGCGGGCCTCGGTGGAAAGCTTCCTGCGGGATATCCGGGCCGCCTGACGACCGTCCCCGCCAAGGCCCCATGGAAACGCCGAAGGCCCGGGGCATCGCTCCGGGCCTTCGGTCATTCGGGGATGGCGACGGGGATGGCCCCGCGCCGGAGCAGGGCCGAAAAAGGCGCGGCCACCTCAGTCGAACAGGCTGTCGATGGCCGACTGGTCCATGGTCTCGCCGGTCTTCCGCGCCGTCGCCCCGGCCTGGCTCTTCGCCGCCCGCGCCGCGGCGTGGTCGTAGATGCCCGCCATTTGCAAGGCGCAGTCGGTGTTGGTCAGGATGTTGGCGAACAGATCGGTGCCTTCGGCGAAGACGCCGATGCGCCCGGTCAGGCTGCTCGCCGCCTCGGTCGCGGAATAGAGGACCTCGTGCAGGCCCTCGACATCGGCGACGCGTTCCACGGCGTCGGCGGGGGCCGGACGTCCGCGATAGGCGGCCCGCGCGATGGTCACCAGGTCACGGACCAGGATTTCCTGGGCGAACACCAGATCCAGGACGTGCTGCATATAGAACGTCTGGGCATCCAGGCCCGCCGCGCCGGGAACGCGGAAGGTCGAGCCAATACGTCGCGGCGCCCCCTCGCCGAACTGTTCGGGATGCACCTCGATAAGGGACTCGTAGAAAGCCGTGAAGGACTGGCGGTAGTCGTCGAAAGACCTGGGTCGCACCTGATACGCTCCGGGGAGTTCTTCATCCATAGGTATCACCCGTGCGACAATAATGTAAATGCCGTACGGACGTTCAGGTTTCAACGTCTCCGTCGGCGCGACGGGCCGCCTTCAACTCTTCCAGGTCCCGCGCCGTCCGTTCCTGCACCGCACGAAGAACCGACCGCGCCGAGGCCGGAATATCCTCGCGCGCCAGGGCGGCGGAGGTGTCATGAGCCAGGTCCTCGGCCTCGTGGACGCGGTCGACGATCAGCGCCTCGCGATCGTGGCTGCTCAGCACGTGCCTTAGGCGGCGAGCCAGTTGGCCGACCATTTCCAGGTCGTCGTCGGGGGCACCGGGCAGGCCGTCCATCTCCAGCATGCGGCGGTCCAGATCGGCGGCGAGCGCCCGGCGGTCCCCGGCCTGCCGGTTGAACAGGGCGGCCAGTTCCGCGTCTTCGTCGGCCACCACCTCGGCGGCGTCCGCCAGATGGTCCGCCGTCCGCTTGCATCCCACGGTGACGTCGTCCAACGCCACCTCTGCGTCGCCGCGCATGGCCGTCCAACCGTCTTCCGTCATCGTCGCCTCCCGTCGCGCCTGTTCCGCCGTCGCAGCGGCCCGTGCCCCGGGTACGAACACCCGCAGGGCGCCGCGCGCCACATCGAAGACGGCGGGCGCCCGCCCCACCAGTTCCCCGTCCGCGTTGACGTCCATCGGACGGTCGGGACGCACCTCCACATGGCGCCCCCGCAGATGCAGGACGCCGTCCCAGACATCATGCCGCCCGCGACGCAGGGCGGGCAAGTGCAACAGGACGCGCCAGCGGGGCCGATGCTTCAGGATGGTGACATCCAGGATGCCGTCGTCGATGGCGGCGTCAGGGGCGATCCGCATGCCGCCGCCGAACCGCGCGCCGTTGCCGACCGACACCTGATAGGCCCGGACCCGCTCACGGTGGCCGTCCACCACCACGGTGGCGTGGAACGGGCGGCAGTCCCAGGCGGTTTCGGCCATGGCCATGGGATAGCTCAGGACGCCCCAGCGGGCGTTGCGGTCGCGACGCCGCCGCATCGCCTTGGCCACGTCCACGCCGGCGCCCAGGCTGGCGACGTTGAAATAGTGCTTCCGCGTCCCGTCGGCCCAGGTCGCCACGCCCAGGTCGACGGCCATGGTCCAGCCGTCGGCGACGACCCCGCAGGCGGCCACCGGGTCCGGCGGCAGATCCAGGGTCCGCGCCAGGTCGTTGGCCGTGCCCAGCGGCAGGACGCCCAGCGGCACCCCGCTCCCAGCCAGGACGTCGGCCAGGGCGTTGAGGGTCCCGTCGCCGCCGCCGACGATCACCGCGTCGGGCCGTCGTCCCGGATCCGGGTCGGCCAACGCCGCGCGCAGGGCCGCGCGCGAGGCCTCTATCCCCTCGACGTCGGGGAGATCGACGGCGATCCCCGCGTGGCGCAGGGTGTCCGGGACGTCCGCCGAAAAGGCACCGCCGCGGGCGCCGCGCCGATTGACCAGCAGCAGGACGCGGCGCGGCGGGCGCGGGCCGGGGTGACTGTCCATAGGCGGGGCCGGGCCTCCAGGGTGGAACGGGGTGGGGTCGGGTTAAAAAACGGCCCAGGCCCCCCGCCGGTTCGCCTCAGGCCAGATAGCGCCGCTCCAGATGGGTTCGGAAGGGCGCCACCTCCAGGGGGCGTCCGGTGGCGCGGATCAGGATATCCCGCGTCGACAGGCTGGACGCCAGGGCGTGGACATTGGGCCGCAGCCAGCCGAGCAGCGGGGTGAAGTCGCCGCGGCTCAGGGCCTCGGGAATCTCCGGCACCGCCGCCAGGGCGGCCTCGAACAGTTGGGCCGCCGTCAGGGCGCCCAGGGTGTAGGTCGGGAAGTAGCCCAGCGCCCCGTCGTACCAGTGGATGTCCTGCAGGCAGCCCAGCCGGTCCTCGGGCACCGGCACGCCCATGAGCCGGGCGAAGCCCTCGTTCCAGGCGTCGGGCAAGTCGTCGGCCTCCAGCGTCCCCTCGATCATGGCCCGCTCCAGGCGGTAGCGCAGGATGACGTGCAGGGGATAGGTCACTTCGTCGGCGTCGACGCGGATGAAACCGCGCTCCACGCGGATGGCGCGGGCGGCGAAGGCGGCGTCGGACCACGCCGGATCGGACCCGCCGCCCGCCGGGCCGCCCTTCGGCCCGAAAGCCTCGCGCATCAGGGGGGCGGCGAAGCGGGTGAATTCGGCGGAGCGGCTGGCCAGCATCTCGACCAGCAGGGACTGGCTTTCGTGCAGGCTCATGCCGCGTGCCCGTCCGACCGGCTGATCGCGCCAGGCGGCGGGCAGGCCGCGCTCATAGAGGCCGTGGCCGGTCTCGTGCAGGACGCCCATCAGGGCGGTGAGGAAATCGGCTTCGTCATAGCGGGTGGTGATGCGCACGTCGGACGGCGTGCCGCCGCAGAAGGGGTGCGCCGACACGTCCAGGCGCCCATGATCGAAGTCGAAGCCCAACGCCACCATCAGGCGCCGCCCCAGGCGCTCCTGGACGGCGGGATCGAACGGCCCGGTCAGGGGCGGCGGCGCGGCGCCCTGATGGTCCAGGACGCGCGGCAGAAGATCGGGCAAAAAGGATTCGATGTCGGCGAACAGACGGTCGATTTCCGCCGAACGCCCCTCCGGCTCGTACTGGTCGAGCAGGGCGTCGTAAGAGGTGACGCCCAACGCCTCGGCCTTGGCGGCGGCGACCTCCCGCGTCAGGGCCAGGAGGTGGGCGAACTTGGGCCGCACCGCAGCGAAGTCCGACGCCGGACGGGCCTCCCGCCAGGTCTGTTCGCAGTGCGAGGCGGCCAGCGACAGGGCCTCCACCAGACGCCCCGGCACGGCGGTGGCATGGGCGTGGAGGCGGCGCATCTCCCGCAGGTTGGCGGCCTGCCAGTCGTCCAGGCGGTCCTCCGCCACGTCGGCCAGCAGGACGGCCATGTCGGGCGCCGTCATCAGGTCGTGCGACAGGCCGGACAGCGCCGCCGTCTGGGCGCCCCGGTCGGCGGCGGCGCCGCGCGGCATCATCACCGCCGAATCCCAGTTCAGCAGGCCGATGGTGTCGTCCAGGGCCTGGATGCGCCGGAAGCGGTCTTCCAGGGCGGCATAGGCGGGGCAGGCGGACGGTCTGTCGCGGCGTGTCATCGGTGTCCTTCAAGCCTTTGAGAAAACGAAGCCGAACGGGCGCCGGATAGGCCGAGGCGGCGCCCGGAAGCAATGAATTTTTCATGTCCCGGCGCTGGCAAGATTGACCCCCATCCGCCCCTCCCAGTTTAATGCCGCCGGGACATCTTGCCCGACGCCCGGGCGTGCGTGACGCCGGAAGCAGGACCAGAGCAAAAGATGACCGTCGCCTCTTCGCAAAACAAGGGTTCGGGTCCGTTCAAACCCTTTCTGACGGGCCGCCACGGCGCGGTCGTCCTCGGACCCCAGTGGCTTGAGCGGGTGCGCGGCCTGGAGATCGCCCTGCAGCCGCTGATCAGCGTTCACTCCGCCCGCTGCGTCGGCTACGAGGCGCTTTTGCGCGGTTACGAGGCCCTGGGCCACGTCTCGGCGGCGGCCTTCCTGGACAGCGCCGAGGCCGAGGACGCCCTGCCCGAGGTGGAAGCGGCGCTGTTCGAGAAGGCCTTCGACAAGTTCGCCGGCCTCCCCGGCTTCGAGGACCTCAAGCTGTTCCTGAACCTGGACGGTCGCAGCCTGTCCAAGACCGACCGCCTGTGCCCCTACCTGCGGGAGATGATCGCCGGTCGGGGCATCACGCCGGTCTCCGTGGTCCTGGAGGTGTCCGAGCGGCACCCCATCCTCGCCTCCGAGGCCGCCCTGAAGGGCATCAAGGCCCTGAACGGCGTGGTCGGCAAGGTGGCCATCGACGACTTCGGCACCGGCTACGCCGGGCTACCGCTGCTCTACTACACCCAGCCGGACTACGTGAAGATCGACGCCTTCTTCGTCCATGACGCCGGACGGGATTCGCGCAAGAAGATGTTCCTGCGCCAGTTGGTCAACATCGCCCATCTGTTGGGCCTGCAAGTGGTGGCCAAGGGCGTCGAGACGGAAGCCGAATACTACGTCTGCAAGGATGTCGGCTGCGATCTGGTCCAGGGCTTCCATATCCACCGCCCGGCCATCCACGCCGAGGAGGCGTGGTCGGACGGGGCCGAGGTGGCCCGCATGAACGTCAGCGACCGGCGCGGCGATCCGCGTTCCGACCACCGGCTGGTCAAGGCGCAGGTGGACTACATCGTCCCCATCGACAACACCGCCGAACTGACCGCCGTCTTCGAACGCTTCCGCCACGAACAGACCAGCACCTTCTTCCCCGTCGTCAACGACAAGGGTGAGCCGCTGGGCATCGTCCGCGAACAGGACCTGAAAACCTACGCCTATTCGCCCTTCGGCAAGGAACTGCTGACCAACAAGGGATACGGTCGCCAGACCATGGACTTCGTCTGGCGCTGCCCGATCGCCGACATCTCCACCAAGGCCGAGAAGATCCTGGAGATCTTCAGCGCCGACGAGACGTCGGAAGGCATCCTGATGGTCGAGGACGGGCGCTACATGGGTTTCCTGTCGGCGCGATCGCTGCTGCACATCCTGAACGAAAAAAACCTCGCCCTGGCGCGGGATCAGAACCCGCTGACCAAGCTGCCCGGCAACAACATGATCAACGAATTCCTGTCCGGCGCCCTGGCCGACAAGGGATCGTCCTACCTGATCGCCTATATCGACTTCGACAACTTCAAGCCCTTCAACGACGCCTACGGCTTCCGTCTGGGTGACCGGGCGATCACGCTCTTCGCCACCATCCTGAACAAGGACCTTCCGCGCGAAGGCGTCTTCGTCGGCCATGTCGGCGGCGACGACTTCTTCGCCGCCTTCCGCGACCTCCCCTTCGACGAGGCGCAGGCCCTGGTCGCCCACGTCATCGAGCGGTTCCGCCAGGAAGTGGAAAGCTTCTATACCGAGGAAGACCGCGAGCGCGGCTGCATCGTCGCCAAGGACCGGCACGGCATAGAACGCTGCATGCCCCTGTTGTCGGCCAGCGCCGCCGTGGTCGCCATCCGGCGCGGCCACGCCCCCGGCTCGGTGGACGAAATTTCCAGCGTCATCGCGCGCATGAAAAAGGAAGCCAAGGCGTCGCCGACCAAATTGGCTGTCGCCACCATTTCCTCGCCGCAGGACGACCCCGAACCGTCGGAACCCGAGACCACCTGACCGGCGCCGCCCGCGCGGTCCGGGAATGCCCGAACCGAGTCCCGGCCCCAGCCCCAGCCCCGGCCCCGGCCATCAGGTCAGGTGGATGTCCAGGTTGTCCACCGTCGCCCCAGCCTGCAGGTCGGCGACCTTGACGCTGGTGTAGCCCTCGCCGGAGCCGTCGGCGTCGTAATAAAGCGCCGCGCCCTCCTGGTCCGACTGGAGAATGAAGGTGGGCTGCTGGGCGATGTCCAACCCCTCCAGGGATCCCGAGGTCTGGATGAAATTCCCCTCGGTGAGGGTCCCCGCGCCCAAGGAGGCGCCGTTGGTCAGCCCGGCGCGGTCGAACCAAAGGGAATCGGTCCCGCTGGTGAAGTCGGTGATGACGTCGCCGAAGGATTGCTCGTCCATATAGAAGAGGTTGTCCGCCCCGTCCCCGCCGGTCAGGGTGACCGTCCCCTCGCCGCTCAGGATCCAGTCGTCCGCCGCCGTTCCATTGCTTCGCGTGACGGCGACCGAGGAGAAGTAGAGACCGCTGTCGATGACCTTGTCCGAGGTGTCGGACACGGCGATCTTGATCGAATGATCCGCCGCCTCGCCATCGAAGCGCCCGGCCTGGAGACGCGGGCCGACGATACCGTTGAAGGCGGTCGACAACTCGGCGCTCGAGGCGTTGGTGAACATGGCCTCGTTATGGTTTCGATCGAAGTGCGGCGGCGTGCCGTCGACCATGGTCAGGTAGTTCTGGCCGTCGACGAAGACGCCTGCGACGTCGTTGACGTTCTGCGACGGATATTCCTCGGACCCGAACATCCACTTGAACAGGATACCGTTGATGCCGCTGTCGGCCGTCGACACCTGGAAGCTCAGGCTGCTGGAATCCGTCGTCGAATTGGCGCCGACCTGCGACACGATGGTGTTCAGATCCGCGTCCCCCGACCCGCTGGCCGTCGAACTCATGGCCGTACCGGGGCCGCCGTTTCCGGGTAAGCCGCCGGAGGTCAGGAGAACGCCCTCGGACAGGCTGAAGGAGGTGCCGTTGGCCGTTCCCAGATCCACGGCCCCGAAGGTCGCGCCCGAGGTCATGACGTCGCCGTTGAAGCCGCCGACCAAGCCGGCGCCCCCCTGGACCGTCAGTCCGGCCCAATGCGTCGCGGCGGCGTTGGCGAAGGCCTGGGCGTCCTCGTCGATGGGCTCCACCACGACCGACACGGTGCTCAGCGCCTCGCCCCCGTTGCCGTCGCTCACCGAAATGACGAAGCTGTCGGTGCCGCTGAACCCTTCGTCCGCCGTATAGATGTAGCTGCCGTTTTCGTTCAAGACGAGGGTACCGTGACCGGCATCGGTCTGGACGCCGTAGGACAGGCTGTCGCCGTCGGCGTCGCTGGCCGACACGCCGCCTTCCGCGACATAGGGTTGCCCCGGCCCGGCGGACACCGCGTCCAGGCTGGCGTCGTCGGCGACCGGGGCGTCGTTGACCGGCGTCACCTCGACCGTCGTGGTGATGGCGTCGGCGGTGACGGTCTCGCCTAGGATCTCCAAGGGCAGGAAAGCCGCGTTGTCGTAGCCGTCAAGCCATTCGACGGCGTGGAACGTCAGGTCGCCTTCACCGTTCCAGTCCGCCGCCGGGGTGAAGCGGAACAAGGTCTCCGGGTCGAGAAGGAATCCGAACTGACCTTGCGGCGGGGCCGGTTCCTGCGGTTCCTCGATCACCTGGAACAGTTGGAAGCCGCCTTCCCCCCCGGGGTTCATCTCGCCGAACAGGGAGGTCAGGGAGATTTCCTCGCCATCGACGATGGCGGTCCAGGTCCCGCCGCCGCTCAGGCCGGTGACGGCCACGCCGAAGGTGGTTCCGACGGCGTCGGAGACGCGCCCCTCCAGAAGGTCGGCGACGGTGAACTCCAGGGGGCCGGTGTCTTCCTCGGCGGTGGCGAGCAGTCCCGACGCCAGGGCGACCGGGCGCAGGTTCAGCCCCGACGCGTCGCCATACCCCGTCACCAGCAAGGTGGCGTCGCCGCTGCGCCAGACTTCGCCGTAGCCATGCTCCGTCTCGGAGACGTCGTCCAGATACCAGCCGCCGTTGCCGCCGACCAGGCTGGCGCCTTCCGCCAGATCGACGGCCAGCGTCCCGCCCAAGGCCATGACGGCGGCGGCGTCCAGGGTCAGGCTACCGCCGGACAGGGAGACCGCCTCGATGCCGCTGACGCGCGTGCCGCCGGTCCAATCCGCGTCGCCAACGAGGTCGACGACATCGAACCCGGCGCCGCCCCGGATGACGTCCTGGCCGTCGGCGACGAAGACGTCGTCACCGGCGCCGCCGTCCAGCGTGTTGACGCCGGACGCGCCGACGATCACGTCGTTGAAGCCACTGCCGACGACGTTCTCGATGGAGGCCAGCGTGTCGGCGCCGCCTCCGCCGGTGGCGAGGCCGGTCGCCAGGTTCACCGTCACCCCTGCGGTGGCGGTGGCGTAGGACACGGTATCCGCCCCCGCGCCGCCGTCCAGCAGGTTGCTTCCGGCGGTCCCCGTCAGGGTGTCGTCATAGGCTCCGGCGACCACGTTCTCGATGGAGACAAGGGTGTCGGCGCCCGCGCCGCCGGTCGCCGTCCCGGCGGCCAGATCGACCGTCACGGCGGCGGTGGCGTCGGTGAAGAAGGCGGTATCGGAGCCTTCGCCGCCATCCATGTGGTCGTTGCCCGCGCCGCCGGTCAGGGCGTCGTTCCCCGCCCCGCCTTCCAGCAGGTCGCGCCCGGCGCCGCCGTAAAGGGCATCGTCGCCACTCCCACCGACCAGGGTGTCGGCGCCATCCAGGCCGCTCAGGATATCGTTGCCGCCATGACCGAAGATGGTGTCGTTGACCGCCGTCCCGGTCAGCACGTCGGCGGCGTCGGAGCCGATCAGTGACGGCACCAGCGAGCCGATGCCCTGCTGGGCTTCCTCGACCAGGTTTTGCAGGTTGTCGCCCTGGAACTTGTCGGCGAAGCTCGTGTCGCCGCCGCCGCCCTCGACGAAGGACTTGGCCGACGCCTTGCCCTCGACTTGAGCGACGCGGGCCAGGGTCGCCAGATTGGCCACCAGGGCGGTCGGGTCGGAGGAGGAGGCCGCCGAGGCCTCGACGGCGGCGGCCAGACTGCCGATGACGCTGGCCAGACCGGAGGCGGCGGCGGGCGCCAGGGCGGTGCCGCCGTTGGCGGCGGCCTTGTCCACCAACTGGGTGAGCTTGGTGGT
>CAZFRK010000002.1:1641-21129 GCA_964521375.1 uncultured Rhodobacterales bacterium | reverse complement strand
GTGGTATCCTTCAGGAAATCGGTGCCGGTCTGCCCCTCGGACAGCGACGCCAGGGCCTCGAAGGCGGCCTTGTCCGCCGCCGCGCTATCCAGCCCGGCGCCGGACAGGGCGCCCGAGACCAGTGAAATGACGTTCTGCACCATGACGCCCGCGGTCAGCATCTTGGCCGCCACGGAATCGGTGCCCGCGCCGTCCTTGACCGCGCCGTAGGGATCATAGGTCGACAGGTTCTCCGACCCCAGGGACAGGCCCAGGGACGACGCCAGCTTGGACTGCGCCTCGCTCGCCGAGGCGGCGCCGCCGCTGTCGATCATCGACTGCATGAGGGTCGTCAGCGGCGTCACCATGCTGGCCCCGAGCGGCGCCATGAAGGTGCCGACATCGGCGTTGGAGGCGGTGTCCTGTCCGCCCGACGACATCAGACGCCCGCGCTGTTCCGCGTCCAGGGTGAAGCGCCCTTCCGAATCCGACGTCGTCCACGGCTCGTCCGGGTCGAGGACGCCATCGCTGTCGTAGTCCATCCAGATGGTGGCGTTCTTGACGTAAGGGTCGACGATCCGACCGTCGATGCTGACCAGGGCCACGTCCGGGGTATCGTCCTGCGCGCCGCCATCGACACTGTTGTCGTCGTCGTCTCCCGCCGCGTCCTGATCCAGTCCCTTACCGGCCTTCTGGTCCTGGTCCCGACGCTCGTCGCCCCCGGCGCCCATGCCGGCGTCGTCATCGTCGTCGCCGTCCAGCAGGGGATCGCGATAGGGGCTATCGTAGAGAACGTCGTCGTCGCGGGACACCACCTGGATCAGGTCGTCCCCCGGCGCGCCGTCGTCTCCGGCCTCGGCGTCGCCGTCATCACCGTCCGCGCCGTCAGTCCCGGCGTCAGCGGCCTCGGCGCGCTTGTCGTCCCCGGCCTCTTCGTCGGCCTGACCCTGCTGGTCGCCCTCGCCGGTGTCCTCGTCGGGGGTCTCGGGGCGGTCCTGGTCCTGCTCGTCCGGCCCCTGGGGCGCCACCTCGCGCACGCGCTCCTGCAGGATGTCGCGCGCGTCCAAGCCGTCCAGGGCACGCCCAAATTCGCGCGTGAACTCCTGGTGGGTCATGGTGAAGGTCTGCGACTGGCCGTTGGCGATCTTGAAGGCGCCCATGGGCACGTTGATGCTGAACGCCTGGCCGCTGGAGGTGACCACCTGGATCTCGCCGACCGAGCCGTCGGGGTCGGGGATCAGCACCACCTTCAGTTCGGACTGGCCCTCGGACCCGACGCTGATGGAGCCGGAGGTGCCGCGAATGCCGATGGTCGCCACCGGCGTCTTGACCTGCATGGCCTCGGTGCCGGACTTGGCGATGGCCCCGGACACGAAGGAGAAGGACCCGGCGAGAAGGCTGAAGCCCGCCTCTCCCTCGCCGCTGGAGGGATTGTAGACCAGATCGTCCAGGACCATGCGCCCGCCCTCGCCGAGCGAGAACTGCGTCTGGTCCACGAAGGTCAGGCCCAGGCTGGACCCGTCGCCGGTCATGACGATGTCCCCGGCATAGACCGGGTCGCCGGGCCGCAGTTCGACGATGGAGCCGTCGGCGCGCTGCACCGTGACCATGCCGTCCATGCGGGTGACGGTGCCGATGGGCGTCGCGACCTGGGCGACCTGCTGGGCCATGGCGCCGTCGGCCTCGGCCACCTGCACGGAGCCCCGCAACAAGGCATGGACCATGTCGGCGTCCAGGACGGCGCCGCCGTCGCCGGTCAGGGCGGCCGCCTCGCCGGAGAAATAGTCGCGCACGACCACCGTATCGCCCTTGGGGCCGGTAATCACCAGATCGGCGCCGGACCGCGTATAGGTGCCGTGAAGGAGGATATCCGGAGGCAGGTCCACGGAACCGTCCCGCGCCTCGACCACCGCGGGCGAGCCGCCCTGAAGCGGCGCGAACGACTCGTCGGACCTGATGACACCCATGGAAACCTCCCGATTCAGGACTTCCGCGTGCGTCTAAAAGTCGACGTTCTTCGCGGCGCCCGGATGGCGTAAGACCTAGAGATGAGACATTCCTAGACCTTTCGACCCCGAGTCGCATCCTCTTATTAGACCGCTTCCAAAGCAATCGACTTTCGGGAGATGTGACGCGCTCGCAATAAGCGTTTTCCGCACCAAAGGCTGATCCAACGAGTGAACATCGTTCCTTAAAATAGGGGAACGGCGCTCCTCAAATGGTACCGACCTCGAAGCTGAGGGTGCGTTGGATGGCGTCGCCCTTCAGACCCAACAGGGTGGGGCGGCGGCACCCCGGCAGGGCCGCGACATCGTAGAGATCCTCGATGATGCCGCCCAGTTCCAGCCATTCCACATGATCGCCGGAGCGCAGGTCGATCACCGACAAGCCGCAGCGCGCCGACACGCGCCGCTCGGCGAGAATCTCTTCCAGGGCCAGGTCCGAGAAGGTCTTGTCTTGGCGCGACCGCGACAGGCCAATCACCGCGTAGTCGCCGACGAAGGCCATGCCGCGCAGGAAGCCGGGCAGGAAGGCGACCGGCTCGAACCGTCCGGAGGCCAGGTCGACCGTGCCGAATTCGCCGGTGCCCGAATTGTGCAGCCACAGGCGCCCGTCACGCAGGCGCGGCGAATGGGGCATGGACAGGCCGCCGCAGACCACCTCGCCCGAGGGAATCTCCAGCACCACGCCGCCGTCGCGCTTATGGTCGCGCCAGGCGCCGCCGGTGTCGGTGGTGGCCACGGCGGTGGCGTAGCGGGGCCGCCCGTCCTCCAGGGCCAGGCCATTCAGGTGGCACCGATCCTCGCGCGCCAGTCGGCTGATGAACGGGGGTGTCCACAGGGCCGTGAAGCTGCGGCGGGGATTGAGCGTGGCCAGACAGCAGAAGGCGGCGCTGATGAACAGCAGGCGCCCATCGGCGTCGACGGCCATGTCGTGGATGTCGATATCGCCGGTGGTCGAAGCCTCCTGCGGCACATAGAGGCGGTCGTAGCCGTCGCGCGACTGGCCGGGAGGCAGGATGTTGGACAGCCGCCACACCTGCGACAGGCTGGACAGCCACAGGTCCTCGCCGTCCGCGCACAACCCCATGCAGCGCGGAAAGGTCCGCTCGGTGACGCTCAGGGCGCCCCGCGCGTTGATACCGATGACGAACACCTTCCCCACCTGATAGGTGGAAAAGGCCAAGCTGGTTCCCCGGTCCCCCATCCACGGCAGAAAACCGCGGGACAGATCAAGGCTGACCGGCGGACCAGCGGCTTTAGCCGCCGGTCCAAGGTCCGATTGATCCGTCTCGGAAGACGCCATCAAAACGGATTTTCGTTCACGATGGACACAGAGGCACCGGCCACCATGACCGACGTCCCATCGCTGACATACAGGGAGTAGGATTCTCCGTCGCCGCCCATATAGACGCCGCCTTCCTGCCAAGTATCGTCGCCATCGTTCTCCAGGATCAGGGTGTCCGAGGCGTCGCCGACGATGGTCAGCGTCTCCGAAACCATCGGCCCCGGTCCCTCCTGACCGTCGATGGCGCCGAAGGCGGAGAACCCGCCAATCCCGCCCGGGACCCCCAGTCCGAACCCGCCGAGGTGGGACGACGACGCCATCAAGGCGACGGTAAGGGACTCCGAGTCGCCGCCCAGCATGATCCTCTCGATGGAGGTCAGGGTGTCGGGGAACAGATATTCACCGTCGAACGCGGTGCCCAGGACCAGGGTGTCGTCGCCCGCGCCGCCATCGGCGAGGAAGAACTCGCTGTCCGAGACCACCAGCACGTCATCGCCCTCGCCACCGTAGAGCACATCCGTGCCGCCACCGCCGATCAGGGTGTCGTTCCCCTGACCACCGGTCAGGATGTCGGACAGGATGGTCCCGGTCAGGACGTCGTCGCCGGTGGACCCCACCGTCGCCGTGATGTCCGCGCCGCCGTGGACGACCAGGAAGGCGTCGACGTGTCCGGCGTAGGCGTAGCCGCCGACGACCAGATCGTCGACTCCATCGCCGTTGATGTCGCCGGTCCCCAGGGACAGCTGCCCCGGCAGCCAGGTCGAACCGGTCTCGTCGAAGGTCGACGGCGCCAGGCTGGAATTGATGCTCCACACCTGCCCGCTGTCGATCAGATCGTCGAGCGTCGTATCGCCGTAAGGATCTTCCTGACCGTAGAGGATATAGACCGTGCCCCGGTAGGTGGAGGGATCGTAAAGGCTGAAGGCCAGATCGTCGAAACCGTCGCCGTCATAGTCGCCACTCACCAGGTTCCCGGCGACCGCCCGCTCCCCAAGGTCGATAGTGGAGTCCGACGGCAGCAGGATATCGCCGCCCACCGCCGCCTCGTCCGACAGGTCGGCGATGCGCAAGGTGGACTGCAGATAGGGCACGGCCTCCTCGCCGCCGTAGACGACGTAGCCACCGCTCAGCACCGCGGCCTCGTCGATGCCGTCGCCGTTCATATCGGCCGCCGCCAGGCCAACCGGAGCCTCATAGGCGAAGAGTTCCCCCGTCTCCGGGTCCAGCGCCGGGGCGGTGGTGAACTCCAGCCCCAGCCACTCACTGGACGTCGTGGAGTTGGACAGCCGCAGATAGCCCTGCGCGCCGCCACCCTCCGACAGGGCCGGATCGGCGTCACCCAGGAACGACAGGACATCTGCCTCGCCGTCACCGTCGAAGTCCCCGACGGCGACCGACCGCCAGGACTCCATGCCCAAGGTCGGGACAAGCCCCGACTCGACCGTCTGGCTGAAGGTCAGCCCGGCGCCCTCGCCGTAAGCCGCGTAGGCGTCCGCCTGGACCTGACCATTGATGACGTGCGTCGAAATCGACGGATAGTCGGCGCCCGGAGGCATGCTGAAGGCCTGAAGCACGATGTCGTCGATACCGTCACCGTCGACATCGGCCGTCGTCGACCCGATGATTTCCAGACCGCCCGCCGTATTGGTCGTCAGAACCGTCGCGGACGCGTAGTACCGGCCCACCTCGCCGGCTTCCCAGCCGTCTTCAAGACCAACGATGGCGAGGCTGTCGAAGGTGGAGTCTCCCACCAGCAATTCGTCGACGCCGTCGCCGTCGATATCGGCCACGCCCAGCAACGCCGGGACCGGCATGCCGGCGGTGACCAGATCGATGAAACCCGTCCGTTGCCCGGCCTGGACGCTGTCGTCCGCGCCGAACAAAACGACGGCCTCGGCGCCGGCGTAGGAGCCTCGGGTGAAGACCATGTCGTCATAGCCGTCGCCGTCGAAGTCGCCGATGTAGGCCGGGCCGCTACTGGTCGGAACATCATCGGCGTTCGTGGCGAAACCGGCGATCGAGGAAATGGGCGTGGTGGTTTGGACGACTACGCCCGGGCCGACCGACAGGGACAGGTCGCCGGAGGTATAGAGCCGGTAGCCGTCGCCGTTCTGGCCGGTCAAGACCCAGTCCTCGCCATCGGACAGGATAATCGAATTCCGCTCGGCCCCCTCGATGACCAGCGTCCCCGAGGACGCGCCGAGGACCGAGGCAACCGCCGCGGCGGACAGATTGACGGACGCGTCCGTTTCCTCGCCGAAGGTGATCGCCTCGATGGCGGTCACATTATCCAGGGTCACGTTCTCGGACCCGTTGATGACCAGGGTGTCGAAGCCGTCGCCGCCGCAAATGGTCTGCGCGTCAGCGCTGTAGAAGAGGAGGTCGTCCCCGCCCTCGCCGGACAGGACGTCGGCGCCGCCACCGCCATCGATGACGTCGGCGCCGTCGCCGCCGTGGATGTAGTTGACGTCGGCGTTCCCCGTCAGCGTGTCGTCATGGGCGCCGCCGATGATGTCTTCGATGGCCGTCAGGGTATCCGTTCCCATGGCGACGCTGCCGCCGACCCCTTCGACGAGACTGACCGTCACGCCCTCGGTCGCGTCGGCGTAGGTAACCGTGTCGGTCCCCGCGCCGCCATTCAGGACATCGTCGCCGCCGCCGCCGCGCAAGGTGTCGTCGCCGTCTCCACCGTTCAGGGTTTCACCGTCATTTCCGCCGTACAGGGTGTCGTCGTAGGACGTTCCGTCAAAGGCCTGGAAGCCGCTGACGGTATCGGTGCCCATCCCGGTCACGGTGGAGGTCGCCATGTTCAGGAAGATGGCGTTCCCGGCGGTCGCGTAGCTGAGCAGATTGCCCGTGCCGGACGCGGTGATGACGTCGTTGCCCAGCGAGCCGTAGACGGTGTCGGCGCCACTCCCGGTCAGGATGGTATCTGCGCCGCACGATCCGGTGATGGTGTCGTCCCTTGCCCCCGTGACAAGCACTTCGATACCGTCCAGGGTATCATCGTCCTCACCGCCGAAGAGAACCAGGTTTCCCGTGTCCAGATTGGCGATGATACGAAGGTTGACCGCGCTGTAGTCGGCTGTGTCATGCCCGGCGCCGCCGATCAGCGTATCGCCGCCGAACATGCCGATCAGCCTGTCGTCGCCGCCGCTTCCGTTCAGGATATAGCCGCCGCCGCCAATCAAGGTGTCGGCGAAGGCGCTGCCGATGACGCCCTCGATGCTGTCGAAGGTATCGACACCGGAGCTGCCGCTGGCGGAGACGGTGCCCGCCCCCATATCCACGGTCACGCCCGAGGTGTCGGAGGCGTAGGACGCCCAGTCGATGCCGTCGCCGCCGACAAGGCTGTCGTCGCCGCCGCCGCCCTGCAGCGTATCGTCACCCGCGCCGCCGTTCAGGACGTTGGCGTCGCTGTTGCCGATCAAGACGTCGTCGTAGTCGCCACCGGTGACGTGCTGGAAGCCATAAATATAGTCCGTCCCCATGCCCTCGGCGAGCCCGTGGCTCGTCCCTTCGCCCAGGGCCACGGTCATGCCTTGCTGCGCAGCGCCATAGTCCAGCCAATCGCCTTCCCCGCCACCCCTCAGGAAGTCGTCGCCCTTGCTCCCGAAGATGGTGTCCACGCCGCCCAGACTGCTGATCTGGTCGTCGTTGTCCGACCCGACGATCGTGTCGTCGTGACCGCTCCCCTGAAGCCCTTCGATGGAGATCAGCGTGTCGGAACCGTCGCCCTGCCCGGCACCATCGACGGAAACGACCGTCCCGGCCCCCAGGTCGGCAATGATGCCGGTCGTCGCGTTCTGGTAGCCGACGCTATCGAAGCCGTCGCCGCCGTTCAGGACGTCGTCGCCTTCATCGCCCATGATGAAGTCGTCGCCCGCGCCACCATTGATGACGTTGTTGCCCGAACCGCCAAGCAGCGTGTCGTTGTAGTCGCTGCCGATCATGTTTTCGAAATTGACCAGATAGTCCGTCCCGCCACCGCCGGCGGCCGACACGCCCCCGGCCCGGAAGCTGACCTGCACCTTGGCCGTGGCGTTCTCGTAGGACACGGTGTCGACGCCCGAGCCGCCGTTGAGCGAATCGTTTCCGGCGCCGCTGACCAGGGTGTCATCGCCAATCCCGCCGTTCGCTTCCAGGATGGTGTCGGAGGCATAGATCGTGTCGTTGTAGCTCGACCCCAAGATGGTCTCGAACCCGCTCACGGCGTCGGTACCGATGTCGGCGCCCGTCGCCACGCCGGTCCGCAGATCGACGACGACCCCGGCGGTCTGGTTGGAGAATTGAAGCAGGTCGTTCCCAGCCCCGCCGATCAAGGTATCGTCCCCGGCGGAGGCATAGACCGTGTCGTTCCCGGCGCCGCCATCGAGGTAATCGTCGCCCGACGATCCGTGCAAGATATCGCCGTAGTTCGAGCCGATGACGCCTTCGATGCTCTCGAGCACGTCAAAGCCGTCGCCGCCCATGGTCGTTCCGATGACGGCGGCGGATCCATCGTCCAGGTTGACGTCCATGCCCCTGCTGGCGTTGGCGTAGGACGCGATGTCGAAGCCATCGCCGCCCTGAACGGTATCGTTCCCCATGCCGCCTTCCAGGGTGTCGTCGCCGACGCCGCCGATCAGCGTGTCGGACCACTCGCCCCCTATCAGGGTGTCGTTCCCGGCGCCGCCGAGCAGCGTAGCGGCGGCATTGCCGGCGATCATCGTATCGTCATGGTCGCCGCCGATGGCCACGTCGAAGTTGACCAGGGTATCGGACCCGTCCGCCCCGGTCGCGGTGCCGGTCAAGAAATCGACCATGACCGACCCGGCGGTGTCGGCATAGCTGACCGTATTGTGTCCGGTACCGCCATTCAGGAAGTCGTCGCCCTCGCCGCCCATCAGGGTGTCGTCCCTCGCGCCGCCGATCAGCGTATTGACACCCACTCCCCCGATGAGAACGTCGTCGCCAGCACTGCCCATCAGGTGTTCAACGCCGTCCAGCGCGATGGAATAGGCGCCGCCGTCGGTGGTTCCGCCACCGGCGCCAAGGTCGATGACCGCGCCGCCATTGGTGAGTTCATCCCCGACGTAGAACCAGTCGTCGCCCTCGCCGCCATCCACCACGTCATCGCCGGTCGTTCCGTAGAAGGTATCGTTGCCCCCGGCGCCCGACAGGTAATCGTCGTCATAACCGCCGGTCAGGGTGTCGTCGTACGCACCGCCGACGATCCCTTCGATGTCCTGTACGAAGTCGGTGCCTTCGGCGCCCTGAACGGAATTGCCCATCAGGTTGGCGATGATGGCGCCTTCCGCCATCTGATAGACGGCCAAATCGTATCCATCGCCGCCCATAAGGGTGTCGTTGCCCAGGCCGCCCATCAGGATATCGTCGCCGGCTCCGCCCGACAGGTGGTCGATCCCGTCTTCACCGACCAGAATGTTGTCGGCGTCGTTGCCGACGATCGTGTCGTTGCCGAGGGTTCCGTAGACGTTCTCGATGCTGCTCAGGACATAGGTGCCGTCGTCGCTGGACGCCGTCCCGGCGAGCAGATCGACCACCGCGCGGCCCGAGGTGACCTCGGCGAAGTCGATCGTGTCGCTACCCGCGCCGCCGCTGAAGGTGTCGCTGCCCGCTCCGGCGAAGAACGTATCGTCGCCGGCTCCGCCGATGAGGTGGTTGTCGCCCGCCGACCCCTTGAAGATGTTGCCGTGGTCGCCACCGATGGCGTTCTCGAAGCCGTCCAGGTAGGCGGTGCCATCCTCCGAGGAGGCATAGCCTTCGCCGAGATCGATATAGGCTTCCCCGGTGGCGTTCCGCAGGCTGACCGTATCGGTGCCGTCGCCGCCGATCAGGCTGTCGGTCCCGCCGCTGGCGACAATCCGGTCATCCCCGGCGCCGCCGTCCAGGACGTCGTCGCCGTCCGAGCCGATCAGCGTATCGTTGAAATCGCCGCCGACGGCGGCTTCGATATTGACCAGGGTGTCGCTGCCCGTCGCCGCCCCATAGGCCGTTCCGGCGGCCAGGTCGACGGTGACGCCGGACGTGGCGTCCCGATAGACGGCGGCATCATCGCCGTCGCCGCCATCCAGGGTGTCGTTCCCGGCGCCGCCGGTCAGGTCGTCGTCGCCGGTTCCACCGAACAGGCGGTCGTTCCCGGCGCCGCCGAACAGGTCGTCCTCGCCCGCGTCGCCTTCCAGGCGGTCGTTGCCGTCGCCGCCGTGGAGCGTATCGTCGCCGCTGTCGCCGTAGAGCGTATCGGCGCCGCCCAGGCCGTAGAGCAGGTCGTCGCCGCCATGGCCGAAGATCACGTCGTTGACCGATTGCCCGGTCAGGGTGTCGGCCCCATCGCTGCCGATCAGGTTGGGCACCAGCGGCGCGATGTCCTGCTGGGCCTCTTCGACCAGATTTTGCAGGCCGTCGCCTTCGAACTTGCTGGTGAAGGCGGTGTCGGTGCCGCCGCCCGCCACGTAGGACTGGGCCGAGGCCTTGCCTTCCACCTGGGCCACGCGGGCCATGGTGGCGAGCTTGGAGATCAGCGCCGTCGTATCGCCCGCCGCGTTGGCGACGGTTTCCAGTTCGGTCGTCAGGTTGCCGATGGCGCTGGCCAGACCGGACACGGCGGAGGAAGAGACCGCGGCGCCGCTCTCGGACGCCGCGCTCTGGATCAGGGCGCTCAGTCGCGCCGGGTCCTTGAGGAAGGACGTGCCACTCTGGCCGTTGGACATGGCGGCCAACGCCTTGAAGGCGGCGGCGTCGGCGTCCGCCGCGGCGATGCCGGACCCGGCCAGCGCGCCGGACACCATGGCCACGACGTTCTGCACCAGGACACCGGCGGTCAGCAGGTTGGCGCCCACGCTGCCCGGCGCCGCGCCGTCGTTGACCGCGCCGTAGGGATCGAAGGTGGTCAGGTCGGTGTCGCCGACATCCAGCCCCAGGGCGGCCATCAGCTTGGCCTGCGCCTCCTCGGCGGAGGCCGCGGCGCCGCTCTCGATCATCGACTGCATGGCCGTGGTCAGGGGCGACACCACCGACGCGCCGACCGGCGCGGAGAAGGTGCCCACGGTGGCGTTGGACACGGAGTCCTGGCCGCCCGAGGACATGATGCGACCCTGCATCAGGCCTTCCAGGGTGAAATTGCCGTTCTCGTCGGTGGTGGTCCACGGTTCGTCGGCGTCCTGGACGCCATCACCGTCGTAGTCCAGCCAGACCGTGGCGTTCTTCACGTAAGGATCGACGATGCGACCCTCGACATCGCCGGTGACCGGGTCATCGCCACCACCGTCACCCTCACCGCCGCCGTCTCCACCACCGACCTCGTTCTCCGCCAGGTCGTCGTCTTCGTCGTCTTCGTCGTCCCCATCGTCGCCGCCATAACCGGAGCCGCCCGTCAGGTCGTCGCCACGACCATCGCCGCCGGCGTCGCCCGACCCGGTATCGTCATCATCGTCGAAGAGACCGCCGTCGTTGTCGTCCTGGTCATAGAAGTTGTCGTCGTCGCGACCGACGACCTGAATGAACTTGTCGTCCTCGCCGGTGCCCTCGCCGTCCGACTCACCGTCCGCGAAATCTTCCGGATCGCCGTCCGCGAAATCCTCCCCTTCGCCGTCGGCGTCGGCCTCTTCGCCGTCGTCGCCCACCTCGTCCTCGGGTTCGCCCTCACCCTCGCCCTCGGCGGCCTGTTCGCCGTCGTCGGCCTGCTCACCGTCGTCGCCGGTCGGGTCATCGCCCTCGTCGGGAGACTGCTCGCCGTCCTGGCCGTCCTCGCCCTCCTGGGGGGCGACTTCGCGCAGGCGTTCCTGCAACTGGTCGCGGGAGTCCAGGCCGTCCAGGGCGCGCCCGAATTCGCGGGTGAACTCCTGTTGGGACATGGTGAAGGTCTGCGGCTGACCGTTGGCGATCTTCAAGGCGCCCATGGGCACGTTGATGCTGAAGGTCTGGCCGCCGCTGGTGGTCACCTGGATTTCGCCGACCGAGCCGTCGGGGTCGGGGATCAGGACCACCTTCAGGTCGGCGTCCTGCGAGGAGCCGACGCCGATCGAGCCGGAGGTGCCGCGAATGCCGATGGTCGCCACCGGCGTCTTGACCTGCATGGCCTCGGTGCCGGACTTGGCGATGGCCCCGGACACGAAGGAGAAGGAGCCGGACAACAGGTTGAACCCGGCCGAGCCTTCACCGCTGGCCGGATTGTAGACCATCTCGTCGAGGACCATCCGCCCGCTCTCGCCGAGCGAGAACTGCGTGCCGTCGACGAAGGTCAGGCCCAGGCCGCCGCCCTCGCCCGTCAGGACGATGTCGCCCTGATAGACCGGGTCGCCGGGTCGCAGTTCGACCGTCGTCCCATCGGCGCGCTGCACCGTCACCGGGCCGCTGACCTTGGACACCGTGCCGATCGCCTGGGCCACTTGAGCCACCTGCTGGGCGGCTCCGTCGTCACCGGCGGCGACGCGCAGGGGACCGCGCAACAGCGAGCCGACCACGTCGGCGTCCAGCATGGCGCCGCCCGGCGCCGTCAGCACCGGGGCCTCGCCCGCGAAGTAGCCGCGGACAATGACCACGCCGTCCGCGCCCTGGACGACCAGATCCTGGCCCACCCGGCTGTAGTCGCCCTGGGTCAGCGTCTGGAACGGGAGTTCCGCGGCACCATCGGTGGGATCGACCACCTTGACCGGCATGCCTTGAGGAACGGATTCGAGATTGATCGACGCGGTGCCGACGATACCCATAACAACCCCCAGTGCCGAAAGGCGTGCGCCTACTCCCAATTTCCTATGGGATTACGACACCCGCGTCGACGAAGAAATTGCCCGCGTGTTAGACCACGGCCAGACCAACCCCAAGAGCATTTTCAAGTATAGGTCCGGACGGAACCACCGCAAACTGAAGATATCAAGAAGTCAGCCCCGAGCCACAACCAATACCAAGGTATGATAAATTGCTTTATGATCGCCGGCGGAGCGCCCGCAAGCTGGCCTCAAAGTCCTTGAAGATACTTTGCAATGCGCGCCGCGCCGCCGCCGCCGCGGACTCCACGGTGGTATCGGAGGCGGCCTCTTCCCGCCTGTAAACCTGCACGGTCAGCAGGTCCAGGCCACGTTTGCGCACCACCGACAGTTCCATCTCGACGATGAAGCGCGGCACGTCGCCGGTCAGGACCTGTTCGAACCGCGCCAGGCGGCCCTGCACCTCGTAATCGGTGCGCACCCGCAGTTCCGGCGTGACCACCGCCTCGAACAAACCGGCGGCGCGCAAATGGGCGACCAGTTCCCTTTGCACCATGTCGGCGGGCGGTTCGGCCCAGAAGTGGTAGCTGTACTGCTCGAGGGCCGAGGAGCCGTCCGGGACGAAGGCCACGGCGCGCTGGCCGAGGACGCCGTCGGTGCCCAGGGGACGGACTTCCGCCTTGCCCTCGAACAGGGGCGCGGAGGAGGGGGTGGCGGACGGACCGCCGTCAGAGGGGACGACATCCAGGCGGTAGAAGGCGTCGCGCGGCACCGGCGGCTGGGCGCAGGAGGCCACCGCCAAGGCGACGGCCATCGCCCCCCACAGGGCGAGCCGCCGGACGGTCGGACGAAGGGGGAACCGGCGACGAGGCAGCGGTCGCGGGATCATGGCGGTCGCCTCCTGGCGTTGGGGTCGGGCCGTCATCGCCGTCCCTCCTCGTCCTCGGGCGGGGTCCCGCCCAGCAACAGGCCCGGGTTCTGGCGGATGGAGCGGCTGAATTCCATCATGTTGCGGCTGGTCGCGTCCATGTTGTAGGTGATGCTGTCGATGTTGCGGGCGATGGCGTCCAACGAATAGCGCAGGTCCTCCACCGCCGCGCCGACCGGCGCCTCGTTCTTTTCGACCACGCCGTCGAGGGTGACGATCAGGCCCTGGACCTTGCCGCTCATCTCCTCCAGCGTGGCCGCCATGGCGGTGAAGCGGCGGGTCGCCTCCTCGCTGTTGGAGATGATGCGCTCGAGTCCCTGGACGTTGTCGGGGCTGAGCACCTTCCGATCCAGCTTTTCCGAGAACCCGGCCAGATTGCGGGTGATCGCCGGGGTATCGGTGGCCAGGGTCTCCGATACCTTCCGCAGGTTGGCGGCGATTTCCGGCAGATGGTCGACCGCCGTGGTCCCCAGTTCGTCCGTATAGGCGTTCAGCTTGTCGAGAAGGGGGAGCACCCCCTGTTCGGCGATCTCGTCGACCTGACCGGCCAATTCGCTCATGGCGGTGAAGATGCTGCCGCCGCTACCGCCGGGGATCATCCCGCCGGGCGGGACGGCCTCCGTCGAGCGGCCGCCCTTGATGTCGATGGTGATCGCCGACAACAGACCCGACGCCGCCATGCGGGCGACGCTGTCCTGGGGGATGACCCAGCCCTCCTGAACGGCGAGATCGACGCGAAAGCGCATGACGCCGTCCTCGGGCTGGGGCGTGATGGCTTCGACTTGGCCGATGGGATAGCCCTCGTAGAGGACCTGGGTGCCGAATTTCAGGCCGCCGACGTTGTCGTAGACGGTGTGGTAGGTCTCGGTGGCTCCGGTGCGTCCGGCCAGCAGGCCGAGAACGACGATCAGGCCGGCTACCATGGCCAGGACGAACGCCCCGACGACCACGTAGTTGATGCGGCTGTCCTTCATGCGGTCTTACTTCCCCCCCGTCAGGCGGCGCAGGTATTCCTCGGGATCCAGGTCCGCTTCCTCGGTCCGGCGGTTGAGCAGGTTCTGGATGCGGGCATTGGGATGATGGCGGATCTCGTCGACCGTTCCGACCGCCAGGATGTCCCCCTGGTCCAGGACACAGATGCGGTCGGCGATCTTGAAGGCGCTTTCCAGCTCATGGGTGACGACGACGACGCTCATTCGCAGGGCGGCGCGCAGGTCCAGGATCAGGTCGTCGATCTGCGCCGCCACCACCGGGTCCAGGCCCGCCGACGGCTCGTCGCAGAACAGCACCTTGGGGTCCATGGCGATGGCGCGGGCCAAGGCGGCGCGCTTGATCATGCCGCCCGACAGTTCGGCGGGCATCAGGTTGTCGAAGCCCGACAGATGAACCACCTCCATCTTCATGCGGGCCATGATCTCCATGGTCGTGCGGTCGAGCTTGGTATGCTCGCGCAGCGGCAACATGATGTTTTGCAGGACGGTCATGGAGGAGAAGAGCGCCCCGCCCTGGAAGGCGACGCCGATCTTCTGGCGCAGCAGGGTGCGTTCGACGCCGGTGATGGCGTTGAGGTCGCGGCCCAGGATACGCACGCTTCCCGACGTCGGGCGCAGCAGGCCGAGCAGATGGTTGAGCAGGGTCGACTTGCCGGAGCCGGAGCCGCCCATGATGACCATGATCTCGCCGGGCCGGACCTCCAGGGAAATGCCCTTCAGGATCTGGCGCGCCCCGTAATGCGTGACCAGGCGGTCGACGGCGATGACCGGTTCCGGCCCGACCGGCGGGGCGGCGGCGGAAAGGGCGGAGGACATCGCGCTGTCGGTCATGACGCCCCCCTCACCGCGTCAACACGAAGGCGAAGACCATGTCGGTGATGACGATGGCCGTGATGGCGTGCACCACGCTGCGGGTGGTCATCCGCCCGACGCCCTCGGCGCCGCCGGTGACCAGCGCCCCGTTGATGACGCCGACCAGGACGATGAGCATGGCGAAGAGCGTCGCCTTGCCCAGGCCGTGCAGGACGTCGTTGACCGACAAGGCCTCCAGGGTCGCCAGGGCGAAGGCCTGAAGGCTCATGCCCAGTTCGGCGGAGGTATAAAGCCCGGCCCCCAGCATGGCGACGAAATCGGCCCAGAAGGTCAGGGCGGGCAGCATCACCAGGGTGGCGATCAGCGCCGGGGCGACCAGGAAACGCACCGGGTTGATGCCCATCACCGTCAGGGCGTCGATCTCCTGGCTGATCTTCATGGTGCCCAGCCGCGCCGCCAGCGCCGATCCCGACCGGCCGGCGACCAGGATGCCGGTGATCAGGGGCGCGAATTCGCGGGTCACCGACAGGGCGACGCCCAGGACCACCTGCCCCTCGGCGCCGAAGGTACGCAAGGTGTAGATCCCCTGGATGGCCAGCATGGCGCCGATGGTCGCCGCCAGGACCGTGACGATGGGGATGGCCTGGACGCCGATCTCCAGGCCCTGGGCGAAGATGGAGGCGACGCGCACGGGCTGCTCGCGGCGCGCGCCGACGACGATCCAGAACACCGACTGCGCCAGCAGGGCGGCGGCGAAGCCCAGCTCGCCGACTCCCGCCGCGGTGGCCCGCCCGACCCGTTCCATGACCGCCAATGCGCGGGTCGCCGCCATGCCTCAGCCCCCGGCCCGCAGGGCGCTTTCGACATCGGGATGAAGGACGAAGATCTTGTCCAGGCGGGCCAGCTTCAGAACGCGCATGGGGCCTTCGGGCACGGCGGCCAGGGAAAAGGCCAGCGACTTGCCGCGCGCCGTCTGATAGCCCTCGACCAGGCTGGCGACCCCGGAGGAGTCGATATAGGCCACGGCGCCGAGGTCGACGACCACCGGCGCGCCCCCGCCCAGCGATCGCAGGATGGCCGCGCGGACCTCGGGCGAGGTTTGCAGGTCGATCTCGCCGTCGAGGGCGATCACGTGCGTTCCGTGAACCTCGTTGACCTCTACCGTCATCTCTCTTCCCCTTCCCCGGCGCCGCCGGGATCCGGCAGGCGCTTGACCAGTCGCAGGACGTTCCCCGCGCCGGGGGGCGGCGCCACCCAGGCACTTTCGTCCGTCAGCGACCGGATGAAATGGACGCCCAGCCCGCCGGGCCGCAGATCGTCCAAATCCCGTGCCTTGATCTTAGCCGCATCCACCGGCGGGGCGAAATCCGTAAGTCGGACGATCAACGCGTCGGCCCGACCGGGCCGCGTCCCGTCGGCGCGCTCCGCCGTCTCGACGATGATGGCGCAGCCGTCGCGCGGCGCCTGTCCCGGATCGGCGCATCCGTAGCCATGACGAATGATGTTCTGGCACGCCTCGTCGACGACCAGGACCAGATCGGCGATCCAGGCGGCGTCGGCGCCCAGCGAGTCGGCGTGCGCCCGAACGTGGGCGCGGATGGCCCGCAGGCTGGAGGGACGCGCCGCCACCCGCAGCAGGCGACCGCCTTCCTGGGCCTCGTCCACCGGCGGTGTCGTCGCGTCGCTAGTCATGGGCCAGCACCAGAACCGTGAGGTCGTCGTTCTGCCGCCGCCCACCGGCCAGCGCGGCGGCGACGATGGCCGCCGGGCGGTCGCGCGGCGGCACGGCGGCGGCGGCGCGGATGAGGTCCCGCGCCCCCTCTCCGCCCAGCATCACGCCGTCGGCGTCGGTCGCCTCGGTCAAGCCGTCGGTGAAGAAATACAGTGCCTGCCCCGGAGCCAGGACGCGCCGGATCTCGGGACAGCCCTCCGGGCCGAACAGGCCCTGGGCGATGCCCAGCGGCGGCCCGCCCGCCGGAAGGTCCTCGAAGCCGCCGCCGACCGCATCGCTGAGCAGCAGCGGCTCATGGCCCGCGTTGGCGACGCGGACCTCGCCCGTCGCCGGATCGTAAAGCGCAGCCGCCATGGTCACGAACATGCCGCGGCTGGCGGTCTCGCACAGCTCGTCGCTGATGCGCGCCAGCAGCGCCCCGGGGTCGGGCGCCGCCTTGCACAGGCAGCGGAACAGGCTGGAGGTCTTGGCCATGAGCAGGGCGGCGTTCATGCCCTTGCCCGACACGTCGGCGACCGTGGCCCACAGGCGCCCGTCGGGCAGCGGCACGACATCGAAGAAGTCGCCCGACACCGACCGCGCCGGCAGGTTCAGGCCATGCACCGGAAAGTCCGCCGCGGCGGTCGGCGGCAGCAGGCCGCGCTGGATCTCGGCGGCCAGCTCCAGCTCGCGCTTGAGGCGTTCCTGCTCCACCAGCCGGGCGGCCAGCCGCATGTTGGAAATCGCCAGCGCCGCCGCCCCGGAGACAGCCACCAGAAGTTCGCGATCCTGGTCGGAGAACAAGGCCGAGGCGGGCGCGTCGGCGTCGGCGTCGGCGGGCCGCTTGTTGATGATCTCGACCGCCCCCAGGCGCTCCTCGCCCACGGTCAGCGGGGCGACCAGGATGGAGCGGGTGACGAAGCCATGCTCCTCCTCCACCTGGGCGCCGCCGTAGTCGGGATCGGCGGCCACGTCGCGGACCATCTGCGGGCGGTCCTGGTCGATGCACCGCCCGACGATGCCGCGCCCCCAGGCCAGCCGCAGGCCGGTGATGTCGACCGGGCCGACGCAGGCGTGGCAGACGATGTCCGGCGGGCCGCCGTCGTCGCGCGGCTCCAAGAGGAAGATGGAGGACGCCTCGGCCCGCATATGCCGCGTCACCCAGCCCAGGCCGTCCCGCACGATGGCCTCGAAGTCGCCGGACCCGGCGAAGCCGCGCGTCATCTCGGCGACCAGGGCCAGATGGTCGGCGAAGGTCATGTCCGTCCCCGGCGTCCCCACCGCTCCCGCCGCTCCCACCGGCGTCGGCGGGACGGACGGAACGGAGGACGGCGGCGGAGCGGAGTCGGACATGGGACCCTCCTCAGTCGCGCCAGAAGCGGGGCAGGAAGAGGACCAGAACCGTATAAAGCTCCAGCCGCCCGAGCAGCATGCCCAGGCTCATCAGCCACTTCGCCGCGTCGGGCAGGGTGGAGAAGTTCCCCGCCGGTCCGACCACCGGCCCCAGGCCCGGGCCGACGTTGGAAATGGCCGTCGCCGCCGACGACAGGGCGGTGATGAAGTCCAGCCCGAGCATCCCCAGCAGCATGGCCAGGATGGCGGTCGAAATGGCGTAGAGGAAGAAGAACCCCATCACCGCCTCGGACACGCCGGGCTGGATGGGGCGGTGGTTGAAGTAGGCCACGAAGACGCCGTGCGGCTGCAACAGCCGGGCTATCTGAAGGCGCGCCGTCTGGTACAGGACCTGGAATCGGAACACCTTGATGCCGCAGGAGGTCGATCCCGCGCAGCCGCCGACGAACATCAGGAAGAACAGCGCCATCACCGGATAGCCGCCCCACAGGGAATAGTCGGTGGTCGCGTAGCCGGTGCCGGTCATGACCGACACGGTGTTGAAGGCCGAATGCCGCAGCGCCTGAAGAAAGTCGATACCGTCCACGGTCCACAGCCAGACGGCGATGGAGACGGAGAAAAAGGCGATGATCCCCAGATACCACTGCACCTGGGTGTCGCGGGCCAGGGCCTGCGGCTGGCCCCGCATGGCCTGGAGGAACAGCAGGAAGGGGATGCCCCCGGCGACCATGCCGGCGGTGATGATGACGTCGATGACGGGCGACTCGAAGCCGCCGACCGAGGCGTCGCGCGTTGAAAAGCCGCCGGTGGCGATGGTCGTCATGGCGTGAATGATCGACTCCAGCGGCGGCATGCCCACCATCCACAACATGAACGCCCAGCCGCCGGTCAGCACGGCGTAAAGCGTGGTCAGGGCGGCGGCGATCTCGGTGGCGCGGGAATAGACCTTCTCCTGGGCCTCGAAGGCCTCGACGCGGAACATCTGCATGCCGCCCACCCGCAGCATGGGCAGGACGGTCAGGGCCATGAGGATGATCCCCAGCCCGCCCAGCCATTGCAGGATGCCGCGCCACAAAAGGATGCCCGGCGGCGCCGTGTCCAGGCCGACGATCACCGTCGCGCCGGTGGTGGTGATCCCCGACATGGCCTCGAAGAAGGCGTCGGTATAGGTCAGTTCAAGTTCGGACAGGGCCAGCGGGACGGCGCCGAAGGCGGGCAGGACGAGCCAGGTGAGCACCGTCAGCAGGAAAGCCTGACGCACGTTCATGCCCATGTTGGGGCCACGCGCGGACAACAGCATGGACAGCCCGGCGAAGATGCCGACGGCCCCCGACCACGCGAACACCTGCCAATCCCTGTGACCGGCCTGAACGTCGATGATGGCGGGCACCAGCATGCCGCCCGACAGAATCGTCAGAAGTAGCCCGATCACCATGACGACCGGACGCAGATCGAACACGGCCTATGGATCCTTCCCCGTTGTCCCGCCGGGCAGTCTGCCGGGGAAAAGGAGCGACGTCCAGGGGCGCGGCGGCGCCCGTCTCCGGGCGGTGGCGATCAACCGCCGACGCTGGACCGGGGATTGCCGATGATCGACAGGAATTCCCGCCGCGTGATGGGATCGTCGCGGAAGGCCCCCAGCATGGAGGAGGTCACCATGGAGACGCCGGGCTTGTGGACGCCGCGCGTGGTCATGCACTGGTGCTGCGCCTCGAT
>CAZFRK010000002.1:0-1631 GCA_964521375.1 uncultured Rhodobacterales bacterium | reverse complement strand
CTCGATGACCACCGCAACGCCGCCCGGCTCCAGGACGGCGTTGAAGGCGTTGGCGATCTGCGCCGTCATCTTTTCCTGGATCTGCATGCGCTTGGCGTAGGCGTCGACGACGCGGGCCAGCTTGGAAATGCCGACCACCCGCTGGGTCGGCAGGTAGGCGACGTGGGCGCGACCGATGATCGGCGCCAGATGGTGCTCGCAATAGCTTTCGAAGCCGATGTCCTTGAGGACCACCATCTCGTCGTAGCCTTCGACCTCCTCGAAGGTGCGGCGCAGATAGGCTTCCGGGTCGACCTGATAGCCGACGAACCATTCCTCGTAGGCCTTGGCGACGCGCTTGGGCGTATCGAGCAGCCCTTCCCGTCCGGGATCGTCCCCGGCCCAGCGAATCAGCGTCCGCACGGCCTCTTCCGCGTCCTCGCGGCTGGGACGGTCGGTGGAAGACTGGGCCTCCTGGCGCTCGGGGGTCTGGCGATGGACGGTCATGGGACGGTTCTCCTCGTTTTTCGGCTTGGACGGCGGCGGCACGCGGGGACGGAAGGAGGGGGAGGATCGGCCTGACCGCCTCCGGGTGGCCGTCGTCTTCGTCACCCTATCCGACCCTTCCGGTCGGCTTCCAGACTCTCTTGCCTTGGCGGCGGTCAGTTGACCACCACGCGATCATGGGGACTGTCGAGCGAGAAGGCCGGGATCTCCACGTCGAAGTCGTCGCCGTTCTCGGTCTCCATCTCGTAGCTGCCGACCATCACGCCCGACGGCGTCGCCAGCGGCGTTCCGCTCGTGTATTCGAAGCTGTCGCCGGGTTCCAGGACAGGTTGCTCGCCGACCACGCCCGGCCCCTCGACCTCGGTCAGGCGGCCCTTGGCGTCGGTGATCCGCCAGTGGCGGGAAATCAGCCGCACCGTCTCGGCGCCCTCGTTGGCGATCGTCACCTGATAGGCCCAGACATAGTGGTCGTCTTCCGGCTCCGACTGGTCGTCCAGGAACACCGGATGGACCGTGACGCGAATGCCGCGCGTGACCTTCTCGTACATAACCGACCCTTTTGATCCGTCCCGAAGCGGGGCGTCATGCCCGTCCAGACCCCAATATGGGACGTTCCGCCGAAAACGGAACCGTCCCGACGCCTCTTTCGCGACCTGTTGCCTGGGCGACCGTCGCCGGAGTACCGTGGCTGCCGTTTCGGGACCGGCGGAGGCGGACAGCGGCCATGGATCAGCAGACGGCCATCAAGTTGCTGAACAAGGGCACCGCCCTGACGCGGAGCGGCAACCCGCGCGAGGCCCGCAAGATCCTGGCCAAGGTCCTAAAGGCGTTCCCCGGCCAGCCGGACGCGCTGCATTTGAGCGGTCTGGCGTGCCTGGCCGAGGGGCAGGCCGAGCAGGCCGTCCGGCATCTGCGCGCGGCGGTCGCCGCCCGCCCCGGCGAAGTGGCTTATCACGCCAATCTGGCCGTCGCCCTGATGCGCGCCGACCATCCGGCGGAGGCCGCCGAGGCCGCGACCCAGGCCCTGAAACGGGCGCCGGACCACGCGGCGAGCCTCGACCTGCTGGCCCGCGCGCGGCTGGCCCTCGGCGACCCGGAAGCCGCCTTGCCGCCGCTTGAACGGCTGGCCCGGTCGCGGCCCGGCG
>CAZFRK010000001.1:0-38583 GCA_964521375.1 uncultured Rhodobacterales bacterium | reverse complement strand
TCGAATCATGCCGCCGCCTCGGACGGAAGGGTTTTTCCGCAGCCTGCTAGAGCGGTTTTCGCTCCCGCCGACGGTCCGTCGTGATCGTCGGTAAAACTAAATCCGTAACATGTAAAGCGAAAACAGAAAGGAGGCCCCATGTCGACGACCTGGAGCATTGATCTCATGTGGTGGGCGACCGCCGTCGAGCTTCCGGCGCTGGCCGGGCTATTCTGGATGGGCTGGCGCGGGCGGCGCGACACCGACGCCGAGATCGAGACCAATCGCCGCGCCTGCGACCACGCCCACGCGCAACTGCGCGAGGCCCTGGCCGCCTATAAGCTGGAGGTCGCCAAGTCCTATGCCTCCATCGCCTATATGAAGGACGTGGAGAAGCGCCTGACGGCTCACCTGGACCGCATCGAGCACAAGCTGGACACGGCCCGCGCGGCGGGAGGGGCGGCATGAGGCACGACGACCGCCGCTCCATCTCCGACGCCTTGCGCGCCAACCCGGTGGAGGTCCTGGCCCGCACGCTCTACGGCGAGGCGCGGGGCGAGCCGGTGCGCGGCAAGGAGGCCGTCGCCGCCGTGATCCTCAACCGCGTGCGCAAGGCCGAGGCCCACGGCGGCTGGTGGTGGGGCGACGACATCGTCGGCGTCTGCCTGAAGCCATGGCAATTCTCCTGCTGGAACCCGGGCGATCCCAATCGCGCCCGCCTCCTGGCGGTGACGGCGGAGAGCGGGACCTCCGCCACCTGCCTGCGCGTCGCCCGCCGGGCGGTGGCCGGACGGCTGGACGATCCGACCGGCGGGGCCACCCACTACCACGCGCGGCACGTCCATCCGCCCTGGGCCTGGAGCCATGTGCCCTCGGCGGAGATCGGCGGCCATCTGTTCTATTCCACCGTGGCCTGACGCCACCCGCGGGAGTCCCCTGCCATGATCCCCATGCTTCTCGCCCAGATCGGGCTGCCCCTGCTGGTGAAGGCGGTCGGCGGCGCGTTGGAGACCATCGACGATCCGATCGCCCGAAGCGCGGCGGCGGCGGTGAAGGCCGTCGACGAGGCCGTCGGGCGCCAGGCCATCACCCCCGCCCAGGTGGCCGAGGCCAACCGCCATACCGAACGCATGGCGGACCTGAACGGCACCCTGGACGCCGTCGCCCTGCGGCAGATCAACCGCACCTTCCGCGCCGAGGTGACGACCGACGACGCCTATGTGCGGCGCTGGCGCCCGACCTTCGGCTATGCCGTGGCGCTGGCGTGGCTGGCCACCATGGGCGCCTGCGCCTGGGCGGTGGTGGCGACCCCCGGGCAGGCCCCGGCCATCATCGCCGCCCTGGTCAACACCAGCCCCATCTGGGCGGTGGCGCTGGGCGTCCTGGGGGTGAGCGTGGTCAAGCGGAGCCAGGACAAGCAGCGAGGGGAGATTGAGCGGGTTACGCTCCCATAGGGTCGTGCAACCCGCTCTATCCTTTTATTTTTATAGCAAATACGTCGTCGCGGACGAGGCCGTCCGCTCGGGATTTGCTCTCGCCAGGGCGCCCGCGTCCAGCGCCGCCATGGCCCGCCGCGTCACGGACTCGTCGTCGGCCAGGCTGGCGCAGAGATTGGCGGCGGCCAGGGGCGGGCTTTCGGCGCGGAAGCGGTCGAGGGCCGGGCCGCCGCCCGCCGCCAGATCCGCCAGCACCAGCGGCGACAGGGCACCGCAGGCGTCCCAGGCCGGGAAGTCGGCCAGGGGGTCCAAGGCGGCCAGGAGCTTCGGGCCGGTCAGTTGCGGCGGTCCCATGCCCGCCTCCACCCCGCGGAGGACGCTGTCGGCGCAGAGGCTCAGGAAATCGAGGACCCGGTTGCCGGGGCGGGCGATCATCGCCGCGTTGTGCGGCCCGCGCCGGACGCTCAGGCCGCCTGTCGGTTTTCCAGGTCTTACGGGTCTCCCGGTCTTGCCGGGCTGGATCCAGACCTCACGTCCGCAGGCGAAGTCCGCCTCCGGCAGGGACAGGGGCGCGAAGACGAAGGTGTCGGCGTCCAGCCATACCGCCGTGCCGCCCTCGGCGACGATCTTCCGCATCCAGGTCAGGCGGGCAAGGTCTGCGACCATCTGCGCCCGTCCGCCCGCCTTGGCCCAGGCCCAGTCCGGCGCCATGGCGAAGAAGGCGCCGTCGTCCAGGAACCGATAGGCATGGCCCGCCGTCCCGGCGCACCGACGCCAGACAGCGCGCCATCCAGGCGGGCGGGGCGGGGCAGCAGGATTGCAGGACGTGGACGGCGGACGGCGCCGCCGGAGCCGTCACTCCTCCAACTGGGCGATGGCGTCCTCGACCACGCCCTCGACGAAGCGCCCGAACGACTCGAGCCGCGCCTTCATGGGCCAGTCCGGCGCCTGACGCAGGGCATTGCCCATGGCCAGCAGCAGGGCGGCCATGACGGCGTCCTGGTTGTTCGGGTCATGCTCGGCCATGACCTCGTCCAGGCCGGCGATCAGATCCATCACCGCTTCCGCGTTGGCGGGGGGACGGATGGGCACGGCGATCATCTCTTCCTCGCCGTCCTTTCCCTCCACCGACAGGGCGACGCCGACCACATCCTCGTTCATTTCTTCGTCACTCATGTCTTGGTCACTCATGGCCTGACTCCGTTCCATGGCTTTCGGCGGCATGGTAGGCAGCCGTCGCGGCGCCGTCGAGACCTTCCGCCAAGTCCAGGGGGACGCTGCGGCAATCTTTTGAAATTCCGACGGAATCGCGCGCTAGGAGTTGACTTGCCGGTGGACCCCTGACCCAATGGTTCCGGGCCAAGGGAAATTCAACGGGCAGTCGACGTGACAAGAGGGCAAGAGGGGTCCGGACGCGGACCGCGCGGAGCCGCGACGGGAACCGCCGCGTGCGCCGGAGACGGAGCGCCGCGCCGCGGGCCGACAGCGGCGACGTCGCCGTCCGCCATCCCGCCCGGACGGTCACGCGGCGGGCCGAGCGGAGACCACCCATGAGCCGCCCCGTCATCATCACCTGCGCCATCACCGGGTCGCGCCCCAGCAAGCGCGACAATCCGGCGGTACCGATCACGCCCCAGGAACAGATCGAAAGCACGCATGCCGCCTTCGAGGCGGGCGCCTCGGTGGTCCACATCCATGTCCGCGACGACGCGGGCAAGCCGACCTACGCCGTCGAACGCTACGGCGAGGTGATGGAGGGGGTGCGCAAGCATTGTCCGGGCATGGTGGTCCAGCTCTCCACCGGGGGCGTGGGGCTGGCCGACGACCGCCGGGCCATGCTGGACCTGAAGCCGGACATGGCGTCCCTGGCCACCGGCTCGGTCAACTTTCCGACCCACGTCTACCAGAACCCGCCCGCCCTGATCGAGGACCTGGCCCGCGCCATGCGGGATCTCGGCATCAAGCCCGAGATCGAGGTGTTCGACCTGTCCATGCTTTATAACGCCAAGGCGCTGGCCGACAGCGGCCTGATCGCCGGGTCGGCGCATGTCCTGTTCGTCCTGGGCCTGGGCGCGGCCCTGCCCGCCAAGCGGCCCATGGCCGAATTCCTGATTTCCGAACTGCACGAGATCTGCCCGCGCGCCACCTTCACCATTTCCGGAATCGGGCGGTTCCAGGAACCGGTCATGGACTGGTCGCTCTACAACGGCGGCCATCTGCGCACCGGTTTGGAAGACAACGTGCGGCTGAGCCGTGATACGCTGGCCGAGAGCAACGCCCAACTCGTCGCGCGGGCCGTGGCCCTCTGCGCCTCCTACGGGGTCCATCCGGCTTCTCCGTCGGAAGCGCGGGAGGTTCTGGGGCTGGCGGCGATGGATGGAGCGGCGGCCTGACGTCCCGCGCGACCCGTCATCAGAAACCGAAAGAACAGGGGAGATACACGTCAATGATCGTCAAGAACATGATTGTCCATCTGGACTCCTCGCCGCGCGCCGAAGCCCGGCTGGATCTGTCCGTGACGCTGGCCAAGCGGTTCGGCGCCCGGCTGGTCGGCGTCTTCGCCGAGGTGGACACGGGCCTTCTGGGCCGTTCCGCCGAGGGCGAGGTGGCCGCCGCCTACGACAGCGCCCGCAAGGTGTTTTCCGAAAAGGTGTCGGCGGCCGGGGTGACGGGCATCATGCGGTCCCTGGTCCATGGCAACCACCATCAGGTCAACCAGACGGTGATCGACGCCACGCGGCGCGCCGACCTCTGCGTCCTGGGGCAGACCGATCGCGACGCCCGCGACAGTCGCGCGCCGACCGATCTGGTCGAGCAGGTGGTCATCAACTCCGGGCGTCCGGCCCTGGTGGTGCCCTACGCCGGAACCTTCCCCGACGTCGGCAAGACCGTCCTGGTGGCCTGGAACGGCGGTCGCGAAAGCGCCCGCGCCGCCAACGACGCCATCCCGCTGATGGCCGACGCCAAGCACGTCACGGTGATGGCCATGAATCCGCAGGGCACCCAGCCGCTCGACGGCTCGGGCCTGTGCGACCACCTGTCCTGCCATGGCATCACCGCCGAGCGGGAACTTCTGGAGGTCAAGGATATCGGCGTCGCCGACTACGTCCTGTCCCATTGCGCCGACATGGGCGCCGACCTGCTGGTCATGGGCGCCTTCGGCCACTACGGCTTCCCGCACATGCTGCGCGGCGGCGTGACCCGCGACCTGCTGGCCCATATGACCGTGCCGGTCCTGCTGTCGCACTGAGGACACCCACCGGGGCCTCGCGACGCTGAAAGAGCCGCCGTCCGGACGACCGGGCGGCGGCTTCGTCCTGTCGGGGCGCCGTCGTCCCCGACGGAGGCTCAGACGCGGGCCATCAGGCGGGCGATGCGCTTCTCGGTCTCCGGATGGCTGCGGAGGGCGGTTGGCGCCGGGGCTTTGCGCAGGCCGCGCAGCATTCGCCACAGCGGGTTGCCGTGCAGGATCTGGATGCGGTGGAGCGCGGTGGCGAGGCCCAAGGGATCGCCCGTCAAGGCGACCGCCCCGTCGTCGGCGGCGTATTCGCGCAGCCGCCGCAAGGCGGCCTCGGCGACGGCGGCGATCACCGGCGCGACCACGAAGGCGGCCAGGAACGGTCCGTAGCCCGACCCGCCCGCCGCCAGCAGGATCAGGCAGAAGACCGCCCCGGCGACGCCGAGCGCCTGGACGCTGGCGACCATGCCGCCGACCAGCCGGAACAGGCGCGTGTCCCCGGCGGCGAGATGGCTGGTCTCATGGGCCAGGACCCCGGCCATCTCCCGCGGGGTCAGGCTGTCCAGGGCGCCCATCGACAGGGCCACGGCATGGCGGGTGTCGCCGGGGGCGTCGCCGCTGACGGCCAGGGCCTCGACGGCGGGGCTGGGGGTGACGTAGAGCGCCGGGCGCTCGGCCAGACCGGCGCGCCGCGCCAGGGTCTCGGCCATGGCGTGCAGCTCCGGGGCGGCCATCAACGGCAGGGGACGGGCGCGCGCCATGCGCAGCACCGTGCGCGGCCCGGCGATGGGCAGGAAGAAGGCTTCCGCCGCCGCCAAGGTCAAGGCGGCGGCGACGCCCCACTCCCCGGCCCAGAACCAGCCCATGGCGACCATCAGGGCGGCCATCAGGACGATCAGCCCGAAGGCCTGAGCTTTCAGCATGGGATCTCCGGTGGCGGGGCCGGGTGGATGGCCGGTCAAGGGGAACGTCGGCATCGGCGCGTCTCCACCTTATGCGTCCGTCGCGTCCGGTTCCCGATCCGACGCCTGGGCGGACCAGTCGCGCACGAAGGCCTCCAGCGCGGCGTCGGGCGGGTCGGGCAGGACGATCATCACGCGGGCCAGGAGGTCGCCTTTGTGGGAACCCTTGTGGATGCCGCGCCCCTTGAGGCGCAACCGCCGCCCCGACGAGGTGTTGGCCGGAACCGCCATGGACACCGGCCCCGAGGGGGTCGGCACGGTCACCTTGCCGCCCAGGACCGCCTCGACCAGGGAGACGGGGACCTCGACGTGAACGTCCAGGCCGTCACGGCGGAATCGCGCGTGGGGCGCCACGGTGACCTCCACCAGGGCGTCGCCGCGCCGTCCGCCGGGCGGCGCCGGGCGGCCCTTGCCCTTCAGGCGCAGGACGTGGCCGTCCTCGATTCCGGCGGGGACGCGGACGGCCACCGTCGCCCCGTCGTCCAGGCGCAGGGTCTTCTTGGCGCCGACGGCGGCCTCCTCGAAGGAGACGGTCAGGCGGCGGCGACTGTCGGCGCCCTTGCGCGGACGATCCGCCGTGCCCTGGAAGCCGCCGCCCCGGGGACCGGCCCCGGCATGGGCGAAAAGGTCGCTGAACAGATCGGCGAAGCCGCTGTCCGAAAAGGCGCCGTCGGCGTGACTTGAAGAAGCGCCATTGGCGCCGTGGGTCGAACGGCTCCAGCGGAAGGTGAAGGGGCCGTCGCCTCCGGCCTGGAAGCCCTCGAAGCCGGCGCCGCCGGGACCGTGGGCGCCGAACCCCGCGCGCTCGGCGCCGTCGGGGCCGATCTCGCCGCGGTCGAAGCGGGCGCGCTTGTCCTCGTCGCCGAGGATGTCGTAGGCGCGCGAGATCTTCTTGAACATGTCCTCGGCCTTGGTGTCGCCGGGGTTCATGTCCGGATGATAGGTCTTGGCCAGCGTCCGATAGGCGCGGCGGATGGCGGCCTGATCGGCGTCGCGGGAAACCCCCAGAACGCGGTAGGGGTCATCGTGCGGAACGGTCATGACGACTTCTCCCCATGGGACGAAGACGACCCGAACCCCTTCCTGAAGCGGATTCGGGGCAGCAGGCGCCGACCGGGACCCGGCTAAGCGGCGTCCCCGGCGGGTGCGCGACGGATATGTGTTCCGGTCCCGTTCCGGTCAAGGGGCCGCCGCCCCGTGGGCGGGCGCGGATCAAGCGGCGGGGGCGACCGCTCAGGCCGGATGGGCGGGTGGTTCGGCCAGGGTGAAGGTGAAGCAACTGCCCTGACCGTGGGTGCTCTCCACGGTCAGGGTGCCACCGTGCATTTCCACCAGCCGACGGCTGATGTCCAGGCCCTGGCCGGTGCCGACGATTCCCGAGACGCGGGGGGAGCGGTAGAAGCGGTCGAAGATCCGCTCCTGCTCCTCTTCGGGGATGCCCATGCCGCCGTCGCGCACGGCGATCTTCACCCCCGTGTCGACGCGGTCCGCCCGCACCTGGATGGTGCCGCCGTCGGGCGAATACTTGATGGCGTTGCCGAGCAGGTTGGACAGGACGATGTCCAGGACCTTGGGGTCCAGGGTCATGGGGCCGTCCAGGCCGTCGGCGGCGAGGACGATCTCGTGCTTGGCGGTGATGCGGCGATGCCGCTCCACGGTCTTGTCGAGCAGCGCGGCGACGTCGGTCTCCTCGGTCTCCAGGCCCAGGGCGCCGTCGTCGGCGTGCGCCATCCGTTGGATTTCCGACACCACCTCGGTGATGCGCTTGGCGGCGGCCTGGATGCGGTCGGCCCACGGCAGGATGTCGTCCGCCGGAGCCTCCTTCGACAGCAATCGCGTGATGCGGCGGGCGGCGCCGTCGATGACCGAGACCGGGGTCATGAACTCGTGCCCCAGCATGGAGGTGAACTGCTTCCGAAGTGTATTGACGCGGGTCTGCCGTTCCAGGGCCTGGCGCAGGGCGCGGCGGGCCTCGGTATCCTCCTCGATGTCCAGGATGGCGGCCAGGATCGATGGCTCTCCCTCGTAGGAGATGAGGCGGGCGGAGACGCTGGCCGCGAAGGGACGGCCCAGGGCCGAGCAGAGGGACATTCGCAGGTCGTCCACGGCGCCGTCGCGGACAAGGGCGTCGATCATGCGCTCGCGATCGTCGGCCACGAGGTAATAGCCCTTGATGTCCCGCCCCGGCAGGTCTTCCGAGGAGAACCCGAACAGGTCTCCGGCACGGGAATTGGCATAGATCATATGACCGTCCACGGCGCGCGTGACGACCAGCGGGACCGGGGCGGTCTCCACCACGGCGCGCAGGGTCTCCTCGTGCCGACGCCGTTCCTGCTCCAGCAGGCGGCGGTCGGTGATGTCGGTCATGAAGATCAGGGTCGCCGTCTCGGCGGTCAGGGGGTCGGGGACCCGGCGGGCCTCCAGGGACATCCAGCGCGGTCCGTCCTCGCAGTCGACGGAAATCTCCGCGACGAAGCCGCGACCGTCCGCCATCGCCTGCTTGAGGGCGTCGCGGGTCGCGCGGTCGGTCACCAGGTGGTCGGCGACCGGGACCTCCCGCTCTTGAAGCAGCCGGGGGAAACGCAGGTTGGCGATAGAGTTGCAGGAGGCCACATGGCCGGTCGCGTCGGCCAGGATGAACAAGCTGGAGGCGTGGCGCAGCGCCTCCGCCGTGCGGCGATCCTGAAGGATGGTCTCGTCGTCCAGGTGATGCGCCTCTACCTGCATGGCCATGGTCCCGTCGGCCTGGGGCAGGGGCGTCAGCGTGCAGGCCACCGTCACCGCCCGACCGTCGGGGAACAGGGTCCAGGTCTCCCGCAACTGTTCGCCCCGACGCAGGCGCTTGGCGCAGCCTTCCAGGCGGCGCTTGATGGAGGGCGACATCGGGGCGGAGAATTCGCGGCGGGTCAGGTCGTCCAGACCGTCGGCGCCCCAGAAGGCCACCGCCGCCGGGTTGGCCCAGCGGATGCGGTGCGCCATCAGGTCATAGATCCACACCGGCGTCGCCAAGGCCGCGACGGAGGGCGGCCAAGCGTCGCTCGTCGCGTCGCCCTCCTGGGCGGTCGCCAAGGGCCTGTTGGTTGAACCTTCCATCCCCGATCCCTATGCCGACGGTCCGGAGCGCCTATGTCGCCGTCACCGGGCGGCCAGACGCGGAACCCGGTTTCTTTCAACAACATAGCGCACGAAGGCGTCGAAGGGTAGGGCGGGACTGAAAAGGAAACCCTGGATAATGGTGCATCCCATGCGTTCAAGGACGCGGGCTTGCTCGGTCGTCTCGACGCCTTCCGCCACCACGGTGAACCCCAGGGACCGGCTGAGGGACAGGATGGTCTCGACGATCTGCTGTTCGACCGCGTTGTCGGGCAGGGAGGAGATGAAGGAGCCGTCGATCTTCAGGGTGTCGACCGGAAAATCGCGGACATAGGCCAGCGAGGCATAGCCGGTCCCGAAATCGTCGAGGGCGACCGAGACCCCCAGCCGATGGACGGCGTCGGCCACCCGGATGGCGGTCGGCAGGTCCTTGACGGCGGCGCTTTCGGTGATCTCCACCTGCAAGAGGTCGGGCCGCGCCCCGGCGGTGGCGATGGCCGCCGCCATGCGCTCCGGCAGGCCCGGCTCCAACTCGGTGGCCGACAGGTTGAAGCTGATCGGCAGCGCCAGCCCCCGCCGCGCCAGGGCCGCCGCCTGGCGCATGACCTCGTGCTGGACCCACCGCCCGATGGCCGGGGCCAGTCCCTGCCGTTCGGCGATCGGCATGAACCGGGCCGGGGAAACGGGGCCGAGGGTGGGATGGGTCCAGCGCAACAGGGCTTCGGCGCCGACCACGGTGCCGTCCGACAGGCTGACCTTGGGCTGCAGGTACAAGGCGAACCGATGGTCGGCGATGGCCTCCGGCAGGGCGGCCTGAAGGGCGGCGGCGCGACCGTCTAACGGACACTCGGGGTTCAGCGCCGCCATCCGCTCCTCGAACAGCCGCTCCAGCCTGTCGAGCCGTCGCCCGCCGACGGCGCGCATGCGCTGGGCATTGGACAGGCGGGTCTGGATGGTGGCCAACAGCAGGTCGAAGTCCACCGGCTTGGTCACGTAGTCGTCCGCGCCCCTACGGCGTCCCTCCAACTGGTTGCCGCGATCATGGAGGGCGGTCAGCATGACGAAGGGGGTGGAGGCCGCGTCGTCCCGCCTGGCGCGGACGCGGGCCAGGACCTCGTGGCCCGACAGCCCCGGCATCTTGATGTCGCACAGGACCAGATCGGGGCGCAGGGCGTCGATCTTGGCGAGGGCCTCGGTGCCGTCGGCGGCCTCGTGCACCGTGTAGCCCTCGGCCTCCAGGTCGGCCCGAAGGTCCTGGCGCAGGTCCGTCTCGTCCTCGACATACAGGATCACGGGAGACACGTCCAAGGCCTCCATTTCAAGACGTCACCGACCGGAGGCCGGCGCCCCGAAGGGCAGGGTCAGGATGCAGGTGGCGCCGGTGCCGGGACGGCTGTCGATGATCAGCGAGCCACCGTGAAGCCGGGCGCAGACGTCGGCGATGTAGAGGCCGACCCCCGCGCCGTGGGTGTTGAGGCTGTTGGAGCCGCGGTAGAACTGTTCGGTGACGCGCGGCAGGTCTTCGGCGGGGATGCCGCCGCCCTGATCGCGGACGCTGATGGTCAGGGCGCCGTCGGCGCAGGTGGCGTCGATGAAGACCGTCGTGTCGGCCGGGCTGTAGCGCAACGCGTTGTTGAGCAGGGCGCTGATGGCGACCTTGGTCCCGGCGGCGTCCCCCCACATGGCGGGCAGGGCTTCCACGGACACCGCGACCGTCCGGTCCGGGAAGGCGTCGCGTTGTTCGTCGATCACCGTCTGGATTAGGTCGTCGGGGGCGAAGGCGGCCCAGCGGTCGGGCACGTCCTGTTCGATCCGGGCGAAGGCCAGGCCGCTGTCCACCACGTCGCACAGGCGGCGCACGGCGACACGTAGCCGCCCGGCGCGGTTGGTGACGTCTTCCAGGGACATGGAGGTGGAGCGCCGCTCCAGGGCGCGCGCCGAGCCGTCGATGATGGCCAGAGGCGTGCGGAACTCGTGACTGACCACGTTGATGAACTGGCGCTGGCGCTCGTTCAGGGCCTGCTCGCGCTTCAGGCTTTCCTGCATGTGGGTCTTGGCCTCGGTCTGCAGGCGATCGGCCTCGCCCAGGCGCCGGGCCATGGTCATGATACCGTCGACCAGGGTGTTCAGCTCGGCCACTTCCGTATGGGAAACGGACTGGTCGTAGTCGCGCGCGCCGATCCGTTCGATAGCCGCTTCCAGGGCGTGCAGGGGGGCCGCGACGCGGCGACTCATCTGGCGGGACCGCACATAGAGAAAGGCGAAGAAGCCGGCATAGAAGACCAGCAGGATGACGATCATGGCGGCGCCGACGAAGCGCAGTTCCTCCCGCAGGTCGCGGGCATGGCCGAGGATCTGGTCCTCGGGTGTCAGGACCACCAGCGACCAGCCCGGACCGGCGACCGGCGCCACGGCGGCCAGCAGCGAACGGTCGAGGTCGAGGCGGAAGACCGCCGGGTCCGCCGACGAGACGGCGCGCGCCAACGCGGTCGCGTCGCCGCGCTTGAAGACGTTGAAGACCTCGGGCTTGAAGGTGTCGCCCTGGATGGCCGAGGCGTAGGAGTGATCCATCAGTTCGGTCAGGCCGAAATCCGCTTCTCCGCGTTCGGGCAGGGCCAGGATGGTGCCGTCGCGACCAATCAGCATGGCGTAGCCGTCCCACGGCAGGGACAGGTTGAGGATGCGGTCGACGATGGTCTTGATGGTCAGGTCGACGCCGACCACCCCTTCCAGGACGTCGTTCACGTAGACCGGGGCGATGGAGGACACCATCCAGCCGCTGCCCGCCGGGTCCACGTAGGCGTCGGTCCAGACCGCGCGGCGGCCCGGATTGTGGCGGGCGTCGGCCTCGTAATAGAAATTGAAGTCCGGGATCACCATGCCCGCGTCAAAGGTCGCCAGGACGTCGACGGGCGGATAGATGCGATTGTAGCTTTCCCGCGTGTTCAGATAGACCTGGGTGACCAGCGGGTGGGAGGCGGTGACGGCCTCCATGATCGGGTCCAGGGCGGTCGAGCGCCAGACCGTGTCCATCTGGTCCGGGCCGACCGGCACGGCGCCGGAAAAGAAGGCGGCGGGGCCTTGGGTGTCGGGGCGCGTATAGACGACGCCGGTCAGGGTCTTGCCGTAGCGGTCGCGTTCGACCGACGGCACGGTGGGGACCGGGCCGCCGAGCACCCGCGCCGATTCCGTGGCGAACAGCCGGGTCAGGCTGCTGACGCCGTCCAGGGTCTGGTCGATGGTATCGGCCTGATTGAGCGCCGACCGGGCCAGTTCGTCGCGCGAAATCTCGCTGATCGCCGTGACGTTGCGGTCGAAGGTGATCTGCGTGCTGGCCCAATAGACCAGAAGGAAGGTCAGTTCGATGACGAGCAGCGGAATCACGGCGGCACGAAGGTACGACCGCCAGAACCAGCGGGACAGGGGCATGGGGGCGTTTGAGGCTCGCGTCGTCATCGGTTCGTCTTCTGAGAGGGCCGGATGACGAAGAGCTAGCAATAGTGGTGCCAGACGACATATGCCCTGTTGGGCCGGAGTCGGCGGCCTTCGCCGGGGCCGTGAATCGCAAAATGCGACGCGCAACGGGAATCTCAGGCGTGGTTTCGCACCGGATCGGCGGTCATGTCGGCGGTCAGGGAGCCGACCAGGTCGATCAGTCCGTCGAAGTCGATCGGCTTCGGGCTGCGCACCGCGCGGGTGCAGGCGGACAGGCGCTCGTCGCCGTCGCCCGGGCGCAGGGCGGTGAGGAAGATGAAGGGAATGGCGCTGAGGTCCGGGCGGTTCTGGACGGCCCAATAGAGGTCTACGCCGTCCATGTCGGGCATCATGACGTCCGAGACGATGGCGTCGGGCGTGACGCTCTCCAGCACGGCCAGGGCGGCCCGACCGTTCTCCGCCTCAAGGACGCGGAAGCCGCCGTCGGCCAACTCCTCGCTGACCAGCAGAAGCAAATCCGGGTCGTCGTCGACCACCAAGACCAAAGGTTGACGGTGCATGCCTTTCATCCTTCCCCGCGGACCCGACGGCGCCTGCCTGCCATGTTAGCATCCCTTGGCCGCCACGACTCTCCCGCGATTCCCTTGACGCGCGGTGTATGACTGTCGGGTCGCCCTTCCTGCAACTATCGTTCCACATTTTGGAAAGGGAGGGGGGGATTCGTCTCCGTGCCGGAAGACGCCGTCGAGCCGGCGCGCGAACTGTCAGATTCAGATGTAGATGGCCGGTGAGCCGGAGTCAGGGCCGTTGATGCACCAGTTCGTCATGGCCAAAGCCACCAGTTAAGCGTGGCCGGAACCTGTAAAACACCAGTTGAAAATGGCCGAAGATTGCGGACGTACTGTGGGATTTTAAGGCTGTAGGTATCGACCAGCAGGCGATGCAGCCGTCTCGCGTAAATGGAACTCAATGCGCCCCTGCAGAAGTCTTGCGGGATTCCAGTGCGAGCAGAAAACGTCTCCCCGCATCCGAACTAGCCGAACGGAGCTCAACCGGCCAGTGCCGTTTGGCGGCTTGCGTCGCGAGAGCGTCTTCTCCAACCTGGACACCGGTTAGCAGAAGAGGGGGACGTGATGGCGCACCGGCGTAGTGAGGACCCGTTGGCGAGGAAGACATTCGAGGAAATCATAGACTACTGCCGGGGCCTCCCGCTGCCACAGATGGCCGGCGAGCATCGAAAGCTCCTCTCCGAGCTGGGACGGCACCTGGATGTCCCAGCCGACGGGCTCGGATTAGCCCGCCTTCGTCCCGAAAAGGACGGTAGCTGGAAGGCCTACGTCTGGGCCGCGTGGCACCGGGAGCGCGTCGATGCGCTACGCGCTGTTGCTGGACATCGGTGGAACCAGACGTGCCGCGCCAACACCTATGCGATGGTGGAGCCAATCTCCGAGAGCGAGGTCCTGGCCGGGCTCACCGGGTTGTTCCGCAAGATCCTGATCCTGATGCCGGATAGGCACCACGTGGTGGACGGCGATGCCGGCGCCGAGCAGCTGACGCCTCCCGCATATGAGCTTCTCCCGATGGCCAGGGAAGTGGCGCTGGCCAACGTCCTGGACTCGTTCCATGGTCTAAGGCCGGACGACCATGCGGAGCGCCTGGCGCTTCATGGCGAGATCGACGACGAGTTCCGCTCGCTGTTCAAGGACAATCTGCCTGTGGTGTCGCCGGAAACGCGGGCGGTGCGGTTCGAGACGCGCCATCCGGCGCTCCTCTTCCGCATCAGCGTTTCGCATGGCAAACCGCGCTATGCCCTCTACGACGTCAATCAGGAAGAGGTGATTGGCGTTTCCTTCGCCGATAATCGCGAATGCCGCCGCTGGCTCGCACAGGCGAAGGAGACGATGGAGATCCTTCGCCATCCGCTCGTGGAGCCGCCTGGGCCGACGCGTTAGCTGATGGCCTACCAGCATTCAGCAGCGCCTGATGGGAACAGGCGCAGTCCTCATCCTCCGGCCGCGCCTGCTCGTCAGGCAAAGACTGGGACGCTACCGCTTCCTACGGTTATGTCTGCTCAGTTCATTTATGATTTCATCAAGGCTGACGTCAGATGCCAACTGGTTTACAAATAAATCTTTCAGACCAAACGCATTGCGCCGAATTAGCGTAGTCAAACTTCCTATGTAAAATTTTCGATCGTTATGATAACGCGCTAGCTCAGGGCGAAAAATAAGCGGCCGAGGGGGGGGCATTCTTCCGTCTCATCGGAACATTCCTCCGGTCGCCCTCCTCAGCGCCCCCTAAAGCGGGTTGCTGGGATCGCGAGTTCAGGGAGGCTGAACTGCCCCGGAGCGGGGAACCCGTCCGCAGACGGAGGGCATAGCTGCCACTGTCACCATTAACCCGACCGTACCCAGGCGAATATCAAGTTTCATGTCCCCATTGGCAGGCCGCGCGGCGTCTTCTCCTCCTTGTCGAAGCGTCTCCGATACTCGCCCCAATCTACAAGGTTTGAAAACGCCTGCGATCGTGCCAGGATTGTGCTTGGCGCTGCCGCTCATTTTGAGATGCAGCGGGATAAGACGTACGGGCAAGAGTCGATCATGATAAATATCCTCGCTCTTAACCTCATTGCCAGCGTGATGAGGTGGGACAACGAGAAGGCCACAAAGGAGTACTCATGGCTGACTCTCATGTCGTCTATGAAATATGACGGATATTCCGATTTTCGCGCTGGCGTGCGCTTCCTAGAGACCTTGGTATCTTGGCTGCGTCACTTCGATGAAGAGGACAGGTCTCACGCTTATGAATTCATCAAAACTCGCCTAGTTTACGTATCGGCTCTGGAGATGCAGCGGCTCATAGAGACGTTTGTGCCAGAGGTTGTAATTCCTTATCTGCGTCGATCTGTCGCCGAAGAATTTGATGTGAGGCCATACGAGGTTTGGAAGTCCCCTCAGGTTGCTCACGCATTCGCAAAAAGGTTGCGCCGCTGCCTCTTTGTTGGTCTTAGCGATGGCAGCCGGATTGATGCTCTTCGCCGGGCAAACGCAGGCCGCCTGTCTCAGGAGCAGGTGGTTCCCATGATGAACATTGATCATGATAAATGGAGAAGCTTGGCAGATGATATTCAGGGCGACCTTGGAATAGGGGCTAAGTTTGATGACGTATACTTAATAGATGATTTCACCGCTTCAGGCACTACTTTTATCCGATTTCCGGAGGGAAGGCCCAAAGGAAAGCTTGCGAAGTTCGAAGCCATTGTGGCGGAGGCTAAACGTTCTTTAGGGGACAAGTTTCCTCTGTCGGAAAATTACAATCTACACATACATCATTATATTTCGACGGCTCAAGCACGAGAAGCGCTGCTCGAACGTGTGGAGGAAGCCGACAAGGTAATGCGCGATAAGAGCTACCGGAGCGCCATTATCACGGAAGGTCTTCTGTTGCTAAATGATATAAAGGTCGCACATGTTGGAGATGAACCCACCTCCACAGCCCCAACGAACAGTGAAGATGATGCCATTGTTTCACTGGCGCAGAAATATTATGATCACGATCTATTTATACGCCTTGAGAAGCACTGCCGGGAGGCCGGCCAGGCCGACATGCGGTTCGGATATGCTAATTGTGCTCTCCCAGTAGTCCTCGAGCATAACACTCCTAATAATTCCATCCCGCTCCTTTGGGCGGAGACTGGTGGTCATCAGGGTAGAAAGATGGTTTCATTGTTCTTCCGTCGCGATAGACACGGCTGACACGTCATGGCGAATCCATTCCTTCGGCGAGCAACTGAGTATGTTCGCGATGATGAGGCTTTTCTGTCGATCGTCAGTCCCAAGCCGCTGACGACATTCCTCGCGACGAGCAAACATAAAGACGAAGTGTTCGATTTGCCGGTGCGCATAATTGGCTCACCCGGCAGCGGTAAGACCACGCTGGCCAGGTTGGCCGAATTCAAGATGGTGGAAATCATCTTGAGGGACGAGACCAATCTCACCAATAGGTCACTGGCCGCCGATTTGGCGAGGGCGGGTTTTCTTCGGGATGGCAGACCTCATGTAGCGGCCGTGAGGGTGCCGATGGAGTCGGAGTATCGCGAGTTCTGGGAATTGCCGTACGAGCCGGCGGTAAAAGCAAAGCTTGCGTTCTGGTTGGTGCAGGCCCGCGCTGTGCTTGGGCTGATCAGGAACCTGACAGTTAACAACACCCGCAGCATCCAGGAAATCGAGTTCGTTCCGCGTGCCAATTACGAGGCTCATCTAGAGCAGATTGGCGGTCTCTCGACCGCCGGTATCCGAGATAGGGCTCTCGCGGTACAGCGCGCCATCTACTCCGTGGGTGCGGGACTCCGTCCACCGAAACTTGAAGATTTGCCGAAAGACGCAACGGCGCCCTACGCTCCTTTCGATGCCATTAGCAGGATTCGCATAGAGTGGAAGGGCGAGGCGATAGAATTGGTTCCTCTGGTCATGCTGGACGATATTCATGCGCTGCACCACGATCAACTCGAAGCCATGTTCGGAATGCTATCTCATCGAGAGATGAAGTTCGGACGCTGGTTGATGATGCGGTTGGACGCGCTGAGCCCTGGTGCCGTTTTGCGTTCCTCTGGCAGTCAGCCGACGCATAATCGTTCTATTGGTCGCGACTTCATCGACATTCGCATGCAGGACCACGAAAAATCGGATTCGGTTCGTCGGCAGTTTCGAGCGGTGGCGCGTGATATGGCAGGGCGATACCTTCCTCGGGTGGAGGTAATTGGCAACGTTACCGACATTGATCGTTTGCTTCCGAGCAAGCCTCCGTCACTAACAGACAGCCAGTTTAGGCAGCTCGAAGAAAAGGTTTCTAAGGAGCAGGAAAGTCTCGGCGTTACAAAGTCGCGGCGGCGAGAGATTGAAAATATAGTTGCCGAGTACTTAGGGCGGTCCAAGTCTTATGACAAGGGAAAAGACATCCACCTTGCGATGACGCGCATTCTACTCCATCGCTATGCGATCAGGGTCGCCCGCTCCACGCCCTCCCTATTCGAAGAGTTGGACGCAGATATCGCAATGCCCTTAAAGGCGGATTCTTACGTCGCAAATGGGGCGCGGCTCCATCTCTATCATGAATATGGGCGGCCTTTACATTATGGCGTTGACAGAATTTGCGATGCCAGCGACGGAAACGCAGAACGATTCCTTCGTTTTACAGGGGCTCTGGTTGCAAGTATCGAAACTCGCGCGATTCGAAACAGACCGCTAGCTCTCTCTGCCCGGGAGCAACAATCCGTTCTTGTGAGGAAGGCAAAGGAGATAATGGACGACTGGCCGTTCGCCTACGCGCAGCGCGTAAGAGAGATGGTTGACGCGATAGGTAGAGAATGCATGGCCGAATCCACTCTTCCGAATGCTCCTCTCGGCTATGGCGCAAATGCGATCGGCATCCTTGAGGAAGAGATGGACTCGCTTCCGGCCGATGACGATCTTGCGATCATTCTTAAGCATGCCATCGCGAACGGCGCAATTACGATTGAGCGGAACTACGGACAAGGGGGAAAGCTTTGGGCTCTGGTAGAGCTGACTGGGACGGTATGCTTGGTTCACGGGCTCACCTTCCATCGAGGTGGGTTCATACCAAAAAAAGTCAGCTACCTTCGAGATGTTGCGGGACTTGAAGATGCGTAGTCATTGGGAGAACTGTATAACGAACTTTGACGAAGACGTTGAAGATTTCGCGAGAGACTATTTCAGAAATCCCGCAAGACGTGTTCTCCTTGTTGCTGCTGCCGGTTTCGATCCCAGATCCAGGCGGATTGCACAAATGCTGGCTGATGTGATGGGGTCCCGACTATGTGCCATTTTCATTCGTGAAGAACGACCTGCGCCGTCGGACGATCTTCTGGCGCTGGCGGATGAAAATGAGGAGACGTTGAGGAGAATTGTTCCCGATTGTTCCGTCCTTCGGGTAGACATTTTTGCTGATGACAGTGCGCCGGTCGGAGGGGCTCGTATAGTTAAGCTCTTGACGGAATATCAGGTTCCGGATGAAGTCACCGATGTTATTCTTGACCTGAGCGCTCTTTCCATCGGCGTGGGTTTTCCCGCAGCAAGGATGCTGTTAGAGGACTGCGAGTCCGCAGCCAACAGAAGCTTCCATCTCATGATTGTCTCCAACCCGGAGATGGACGACAGGATTGTGGGGACGCCGTGGAGCCGCCCCAGTGCCGTGAAAGGTTTTGCGCTGCCTGCCGAAGCGGATGGAGAGCAAGACCTGGCGCAGATCTGGATCCCCCAGCTAGCGCGGGGGAGGGCGTCAGCGTTGGCCCAGATCGGGATCGCGATTGGCAGATGCTACAAGATCTGCCCGCTCCTTCCGTTTCCCTCGCGGAATCCTCGGCGTGCTGACGACCTTCTATCCGAATACGAGATTGCCCTGGTCAATGAGTGGCTGGTTGATCCTAGAGACGTAGTATATGCGTCCGAGAAGAACCCTCTAGACTGCTACCGCACGCTATCGACCCTGAAGGTCCGATTTGATCGGACAATGGAAGGCACCTTTGAGCCGCGCATGGTGCTCTCCCCAATCGGTAGCAAGGTTCTGGCGGCTGGCGCGCTCATGGCAGCTATAGAGCATGGTATGGCTGTCCAATATCTGGAAATGGAGAGCTATGCCATTGAGGGTGTCCCCGCGCCCTCGCCAGATAGGCCAGACATGATGGTCCACCTGATTTTGTCGGGGCCGATGTACGAAAGCTATAGTGAGGCGGGCCGTACATGCTGAATGTATTCAACCAAAAACTGGACGCACTTCCCAGTACGCTAAACCTGTTTGAGACATTTGACCCGTCTTGTTTGGCGACGGCGCTGAGGCAGGGGGGCGGCCGGCACGCGCTGGCGGTCGGGTCCGGCGGATCATTAGTTGCTGCGGAGTACTTTGCGCGCTGCCGCGATACGCTTAGCCTTGGCCCGACATCCGTCCAGACTCCAATGCAAGCTGTCCTCGAGTTGCAGGGCCTTGCGGAAAGCGAGGTGTGGCTGTTCAGTGCCGGCGGAGACAACGCCGATATTTCAGCCGCTGCCCAGGCTGCCCTCGACCGAGGTTGCAGACGACTCCACCTCGTTACCAGGAACGAGAAAGGCGCAGCCGCAGAGATTGCCAGGCGTGGAAATGGCACGGTTCATCTCGTACCCGTGGCCGATGCGAAGGACGGTTATCTCGCCACGCATTCATTGATGGCCTCAGTCACCGCCTTGCTTTTAGGGAGCGATCTGGCTTCGCGAGAACCACTCGGCCGGGACGCTCTCTTGTCGTTATTGGCCGAGCGGCTCGCCCGGTGTCTAGAACCAATTTCTCGAGAAGAAGTGAGGGAGCTATTTGACGGCATTCGAAGGACCGACACGCTCATCTTAGCAGCAGATCCGCTTCTGCGTCCGCTGGCTGTGTTGCTGGATACGTCACTATGGGAAGCCGCACTGTGCCCCATTCAGACGACAGATATCCGCAACCTAGCGCACGGCCGCCACACTTGGCTGCACCATCGGGCCGAAGAGACTTTCGTATTGGGGCTCACTGGGGTGGATTCTCGGTCTTCGTGGCGAGCAATTGATGCCGTTCTGCCTTCTTCGATTCGCCGTGCAGCCTTGGACCATGGTTCTTGCAGTCGCTTGGATAACGCGTCGGCTTTGATTGATGGCTTCGGCATCATTGAGGGGCTCGGCGTTATACTGGAAATCGATCCGGGGAAGCCTGGTGTTGGCGACTTCGGTCGATCAATATATGAGGCCGGATCTTTGGCCCAAGTGGCCAGCCGACTGACCACGAGCGTACGCCATAAGCGTTCCGCAATGGCGCGCACAGGGGGTCAGGAGGCCGATTGCGAGACTCTTTCTTCAACCAACCAGGAGCGCGTAGAGGCGCTTTTAAAGGCTGAAATTGGCGGCGCAGTCTTCGACTACGACGGTACTCTCGTCGCTACGGACTGCCGCTTCGGACCTCCAGAGCCCCGAATCATCGAGCAGATAGTTCGGCTCCACCATGCGGGCGTCGAAATCGGCATAGCGACAGGGCGCGGTGGTTCCGTTGGAGAGGAACTGCGGAGTCTCCTTCCGCCGGAGATGGTTGGATCCGTGGTGGTCGGCTACTACAACGGCGGCCTACTGCGGACAGCTGACGTGGATATTGAGCACGAGCTCATTGAGCGACATCCAGCAATAGAGGGCGCGGCTGCTTGGCTGTGGACTCGACGTGATCTCTTTGAGGCGCACGACTTCAAGGTTCGAGCTCTCCAGATCACGATTGGGATGGATGCCCTGAAGCACCCCGACAGGTTCGTCGGAGACTTTTCGGAGTGCCCTGTTTTGGCCTCCGGAGATCTTCGCATCACGAGCTCGGGCCACAGTTATGACGTCGTACCCGCTGCGTCTAGCAAGCTTAAGGTTGTAGAGGCGCTGCGGGTTGCTGCGAAGCCCGGAAGCGAGATCCTCTGCTTCGGTGATAGCGGCTCCCGGAGCGGCAACGATCACGCTTTCCTCTCTCACGCATTCGGTATCAGTGTCGGTGATGTTTGTGATGCGCCGGACGGATGCTGGTCGCTTTTCGGAGACAGGCCCACCGGCCCGGAGGCCCTTCTCAGAGTGCTGCGTTCTCTGGTACACTCACCAGAAGGGCGCGTTTGCATAGACAGTGAACTGCTGGCGCTTGACAGCCACTGACAAACTGATCTTCCGGCTCATATGTCCATTTCAAAATGCGTTCGCAACTGGCGGGCCGATGTCTCCGGAACAGGATTTACGGTTCTGGACCGCTTGTACACAGATGGCGGACTGGCTGGCGAAGCCCTTGGCGGCTCGTGTGGAAATGTGCTGCTCTCGTTGGCGATGTTGCACCGAAACGTGGCGCCTGTGCTTGCTCTGGGTGACGACGGTGAGGGTGAAAGGCTCATCAACGAGTTTATCCAGGCGGGCGCGGTCGTGGAGTACATCTACCGTCGGCCGGGTCTTCGATCTCCGGTGCTCGCGCAGACCCTCAACCCAAGTCTCGGTTTGCACAGCTTCAGCTTCGTCTGTCCGGAGACAAACGAGGATTTTCCTCGATATCATCCCATCGGTGAGCTGGAGCTAGCTCAGGCCTTGCCCGTCCTCACCAACTGTAGCGTCTTCTATGTTGACCGTCTCTCCCACGGGATATTGGAGGCTTTAAAGATTGCTCGCGCCTCTGGCGCTGTTGTCTTCTTTGAGCCGTCCAAAATTGAGGACGATCATCTTTTCGAAGAAGCGATTTCGTTATGCTCGATCCTTAAGTATTCCGACGACCGGCTGGGCGAGCGCCTAGCCGATGAGGTCACGGATTGTGTGCGGATCGTCACCTATGGGGCCGCAGGTCTTGAGCTGCGCGACGCAACGGACGTGTTTTGGTGTCCATCGTTCAGCGCGCCCGCCGTCGTAGACACGTGCGGCTCGGGAGACATGGTCAGCGTGGGAGTCATAGACTGGCTGCTGACCAACCATCTGAGCTCGCATGCGCTTAAGGCGGCACGTCTGCTAAGGGGGGTGACCGCAGGGCAACGGCTGGCGGCAGAGAACTGCGCGTTCGCTGGTGCAAGGGGATTATTCCGGCACCGGGATGCCGAGTACGTCCGTAGCCTCCTGTCGGAAGGCGGCGAGCGCTATTCCGCGGCAATGTAAGCCTTGTCTGCGTCTTCTCGCAAGTCGTCGCGGAGTTCCATTAGAAGAACGCCAAGCATATTTTTGCCGACCCCTTTAACTTCCCCCCAGAGGCGGTTGACATCGTTATCCACCGTCGCGGTCTCTATGAGCTTTGCATTGCCAGTAGAGAGAAGCAGTTCGCGCAAATCCTCATGTTGCGTGAACTTGGCCCGTAGCACGGCCCTCATTCGGTCGAATTTCGTTGATGACCAGCCGGGCGCGACATCCCAGTAGTAGAGCCCATGAGCCGCCATTGCGAGTAGCGCCGGGGTCGGTGCGTCCATGAGCCATTTCCGCACGGCGGGTTTTCGCGCCTTGCCTGCTTGGTAGGCATGCTCGCTTGTTGCGAACACCTCCCCTTCAAACACTATCGTTCGGCGGTAGAGATTGCTGAACGCGCCGTACGGCTTTTCATTCGCGCGATAGAAGCGAATTTCGTCCATCAAAGCCTCCTTGCAAATTTGCTCGTCACTATGCATGCTAATTTGCATGAAGCCTACTCGCAAGCAATTAACCGATCTTGGGGAAAAGATCGCGCAGGCCCGCTCAAGCTCGGGACTGTCATGGGCCGAGATTGGGCGAATATCGAACGTTCACCCAAGCCAAGTCGCCAGAATTTGTACGGGTCGGTTCAAGACCTTCAGCCACAATGTCGTGGAGGTCTGCAGGGTTCTAGGGGTAAGCGTACCGCGTCTAGAGGCCCCGACAGAGGACGCACCCCCTGAATGGGAGGTGGCTCAGTCTGGCATGCGCCGCATCTGGGATGAGACTCCGGAGGGGGCAAAGTCTATAGCGAAGTTGTTGGAGGCGATCGCAGACCTCCAGGCCCCTCGAGAATGATGCGCGTGTGCGATCAGCAGAGAATTGGATTCCACTCCTAGCCCCTCCGGCGCTCACTCGGTAGAACCCAGTGCGTCTTGTCCAGGGTGGCGTCGTCGATCACCTCAGTTCCGAGGCGAATAGCCGTTTCCGCCGCACGAGCCATCAAGCTCCAGGTTTCGCCGGTCAGGCCTTCGGTCATCGCGTGGAAGCGGCTGGTCAGGCGGGGCGACCTCCAGTTGCCGCCTTCCTGCAGGCCCATGGTGGCGCAGAGGGCGCCCAGGAACTGCGCGTAGCTGGCATCGCTCTTCCATCGCGGGAGCTGGCACGGCTCGAAACGATTCCCCAGCTGAGGGTCTGTTTGCACGGCGCGCATAGCCTCAATGGTGCCGATCAGGACCATTGGGATCTCCAGCTGGTTGCTGAGGAACTTCAGCCCGTTCATGAAGGCGTTCCGCTGATCTGTCTTGCCGCACAGGATGTTGTGGATCTCGTCGATGATCAGCATGCGCACCCGGGTGGCCTGCAGCTGGTTGAGCACCTGGTGGAGCCGGCGGTCCCGACTGGAACCTGGATCCGGCGCATTCAGGGCGCGCAAAACGAGGCTGAGGAAGATGTTGAAGTCACTGCTTGGTGTCTCGACCATCAGCACCGGCATGTGGGCCTGGTCGCTCGTGGCCACCGTGTCCAGGTTCTTGTCCTTACGGAACTTCCGCGCGATGGTCGTCTTGCCGTTGTTGCTGTCGCCGTGAAGGATCAGACAGGGCGGGCGATGGCTTGGAGGGCGGTGGAGTAGCTGGTCGAGCATGTCCAGGCATTTGAGCCCAACCGGATAGGGCACCCACCCGGTCCGGAACAGCTGGGAAATCCGTGACCGATCGCCCGTTTCAGGAAGGCCCGACTGGAGGTAGTCCGAACGCGGGAAGAGCTCGAATTGCCGCATCACAGTTCCTCCAGCCGAGTTGAGTAGACGTCGTCGGGAATGTCGTATTCGTCGTCTGACTGCGTGTTATCGACGATCAGGGCCAGGCGTTGTGGGTGGTTGGCGGCCGGGACAGGAGGAGAGGCCGGACTTTTGTCCTGGGCTGCCTTCTCGATAGCTGCCGGCAGAGGTGCGCCTATCCGTCGGCGTTGATCGCGCCGCCGTGCTTTCTTGGTTTCGCTGACCGATTGCGCAACCAGAGCGTCCATCCGCTCCTGGGCTTCGAAGATGGCGTCTTCGTCGATGTTCGCGCGTCCTTCACGGCGCAGGGCGGCCTTTGCAGCCCGCCAGTCCCAGATCGACGTCGAGGGGCGGCTGATATCGCGGTACGGAATTTCCAGGTAGTCGTTGATCTCCGGATCCAGGAACAGGATCCGGCTTATGTCACGGGGGTCGCGACGGACGACGAACTTCTGCATCTGGCCGCCTTTCGACGCCCGGATCCAGGGGCGGAGCGCGTCGGCGTAGTAGGTGATGCCGTCCCAGACAATGCCCTCCCGCTGGACGGTCCGCTCTTCAAACGGAAGGAAATCGCGCCAGAAGCGAAGGGGATCCTGTACGGGCTCGGGGAGCCCCGTCCCCTTTTGCGATCCGTGGCCAATGATGCCCTGCTCCCACTTCTGCAGTGGTGAGCAGCCCAAAGCCGAGTGCTCTCTCACGTGATAGTCGTTGACGATCAACTCCAACAGGCGGCGTTCGAAGTCTCTTGGCGTCATCGCAGCAGTCTTGTCCGGGTCGTGCTTATCCTTCTTGTCTGGACGATGAGTCGAGCCGGGGAGCTTCTTGAAGTCTTCAGCGAACGTCCCGAGCAGACGCTCAATGTGGCCGCCAAAGTTCGGTTTCCCCGCCGGCCTCCATAGAAGGTGGATCCCATGCTCCTCGCAAAAGCGCGCGATGGTGTTTCCGCGAAACTCCTGGGCGTTGTCCGCGTGCCATGTGATGCCCTTGCCCCAGGTGGGCCATGTCCCGCCGACGCCGAAGCGCTCGAGATGGGCCTCCTTGGAAAGGGCTGCCTGGGCTATGCACATGGCCACGGAGAAGGTGCAGGGCGGGTCGAGGGACAGGTAGTAGCCCATGATCATGCGCGAGTAGACGTCGATGGCCACGGTCATCCACAGGCGGCCGATGGGGAGCCGTGACTCCTCGTGGACCAAAGAGACGTCAGCGGGCGTGTGGTCGATCTGGATGCAGCTCAGGGGAAAAGGCGCGTCGGGGAAGGGGCCTCTCACAGGTTGATGCTCAAGGGGCGGCGCCTTCTCGCGGAGGGCCTTGCGCGCCTTGTGAACCCGATCACGGAAGGTGTTGATGGAGGGTGCGTCGATACGCAGCTTCCGGCACTCCCGCTGTAAGATCTGATGGGCAGCTACCTGGCTGAGGGGGCGCGGACCGACGCAGTGCTGCTCAATGACCTTGGCCATCAGCTTCTCCAGGCGCCTGGGAACGCGTGTCGGCATCTCTCGCATGGTCCGTCGCGGAGCAAGATCAGATAGTCGGTGACGCGCTGTGTAGGCGCGTAACCAGCGCCTCAGGGTCCGCTCTGGAACTCCCGTCTGGGCACTGACCTCGGCCTGTCGCGCCGTCTTTCCCCGTGCCTTCTGAAGGAGAGGTTGGATAATTTGGAGCCTCCTCCTGGCTTCATCCAGCTCTGCTTCCGCGCGCGCCGCGTGGACAACCGCAGGCTCTTCGGCCACAGGGCTGTTCGGCTGAAGCACGCTCACCTGCGCCGTCTGCCGGTGCCGGTCGGAGCGCCGCTCGAGAAGAACTTCAGTGGCGCTGACGGCTCGCTGGATGATCCAGGATCGTCCTTGGTAGCGGACAACAGCGCCGGGTTGGAAGCTCAAGCGGCCCATGGCTTCCCCCTGGCCGGCTTGGCGATGCTGTTCATGTCGATGGGGGCGTTCAGGTCGACGCGGACGCGGAAGTTGGCGAGTAGGTGCCATAGGACAGGCAGAGCAGCGAGGCGGTCGCTCCCGGTGGCCCGCTGAAGGAGCTCTTCCAACGAGCAGGGCCCTCCGCCCTGCAGGGATCCCAGCAGGCGATTCCGCAGGTCATCATCGACCTCGCGATGCCTGTAGGGCATGAGGAAGCGAGCGTTATCCAGGTATGGCCCCCGGATGTGCGCCTCCGTCGCGACGCGGAAAGAAAGGCCGCTTGATCGGCAGTAGGCTCTCGCGGCGGCAAAGCGGGGCCTGAGGCGCGCCTTGTCTGAGACAAGCTTCGCTGCGGGCTTCACCTCGATCAGCTCGCGCCGGCCCTCCCACGTCACCAGGAAGTCCGGGATGTACTTGCCGGCCGTCTCCGGGACCGGAATGACCAGGGGCTGTTCCTCGATGTGGCGGAACTTCGGGTGGAAGATGGTGCGCAAGACGAAGTCGCGCTCCAGAGTCGATTCCACCCGCACGGAACGCTGCCCGGGAATTGCGGTCAGACCGGTGACGTTGCAGTAGTTGCGAGGGACCTTGCGGACTGGCATGTCCGACTCCCACGTGTGTTGGCTCTGCTTTGAGTCTTACCCGTCAGACGTGAAAACGACGTTCGTTTTTTTCAGGGCATGGCAAAGAGTCCGTTCAACCCACGCCGAAACGTTCTCTCCGTTCTTGTGGGCCTCGTGCAGTACGGCGCGACGAACATCGGGATCGACGCCATCCAGTTTCCAGTAGCGCCCCGTTCCGTGGGACGCTCGCTCGTCGGCCGGTTCGGCGACGTGCCGGTTAGCCTCGAACTTGACGCCCAGGAGGCCCTGAAGCGCGTCGTAGGTCGGGACAAAGCCCCGGCGGACCAGGAACTCCTTTGCCGCCTCCAGTTCTGCAGCATCTACGCGACGAACTGGAGCGGCCAAGGCCGGAAGGACGGCTTCCGCAAAGGCGAAGGGAAGTGCCTCGCGATGGTGCGACAAGTGCCATTGCGGGATGTGGTTCTTACGGCAGGCTTCGATGAGCGCATGGGGCCAGTCCCGAAGGTAAACCCAAGCCAGCTGAAGGAGGTCGTGGCGCCGGGACGTGGTCAGTCGCTCCACCTCCTTCACCCTGGGAATGTGCTCCACGCGAATGTCGAGGTCGGCCTCCTCCGCCGCCCATGCCCGCAGTGCACGCGCCGTTGTGCTTGAACAGAGGAGGCGGAAGATGGCCCGGGCTAATGCGAAATAGGCCAGGCCGAACACGGGGCGCCCATCGCCGTCTTCCGCCCAGCCTTCGCCGGCGACCTGGCGAAGGCGGGTCTGCAGCGCCAGGCTGCTCCAGGGTACCGGGACCGACTCGGCCTCAGCGAGATCGCCATGGCATTTGCCGCAGAGGAGGCGGCCCTGGTGACGTAGTGTCCGCAGTGGGATGACGGGCTCGGCGCACTTCGGGCAGCGGTCGATGAGCAGCGTGAGGTGTCGCGGACAGGCGGTCATGAAGGACAGCCGCCATTCGAGCCGGAAATAGGGGGTCTTTTCGGTCACGAGGCACTGCGGACAGTACTGCTGCCCGAACGACTTAGCGTGGTTATGACGGCCGATCGGCGGCAGCCACGGAAGCCTACAGCGGCCGTCATCTTCCCCGTACAGGGTGCCAAGCCACCGACTCAGAACCGCATCGTCCAACGCGCGCCGCTCCTGGCCGGTGTTGGATGTCATGGTTTCCATCAGGCTCTCGCACGCCTCGCGGTCGAGGTCGCGACTGTGCAGGTGCGCGCCCGGGACCACCACCCGATAGAGCTCGTCGGGTGTCAAGGCGTTGGCGGCGGCCACTCGCCCAAACCAAGAAGAGAGACTCTCTCCCGGAAGGAGCTTCGGGCGGCCCGGCCAAAGATGGGGCTTTGCCTGCATTTCACCGGCGTCCGCTGAGGGTTTTGGCAATGATTCTCCCTCGACTGGACTCGGGAATCAACAAGTAAAAACGACGCTAAGGCGGGTACAGAGGAGATCGCGGAGGGTACAGATATTTACTGTTCCCGGCTCGGGACTCCAGATGGTGCCTGTCCGGTAGAGCTCTTACATATTCCAAGAGAAGCGTTAGCCTTCCAAGATTTCACGACCTGCATCCTGTTTAAGGTTGTGCGATTAGCCGAGAATATGGATGCTAAAGACGCCCCATGTTGGAGCCTTTGAATGCGCCGCGAGGAGTTACCAGCTGCCGTCCAGCGGTATTTGTGCCGCCTTCCGGCGCCCTACGGCGCTCACTACGGCGTTGTGCTTCCGGCTCCGCCGAGAGAAGCCATTCCCCTGGGCGACAAAAGCGCCTTGATCAGCGCGGCTGACAGGGCAATCGGCAAAGCTGAGGCCTTGCAGGCAAACTTCCCCGGCGCTCACTCGCTTGACGGCATCCTCCGCCGGCAGGAAGCGACGGCATCGTGCATGGTCGAAGGCATTGAATGCGATCTTGAGGACCTCCTGACTATCGAGGAGACACAGGACGGCAGCGCCTCGGGGGCGGCGCGTCAGGTGCGGGACTATGCCCTGGCGTTGGACCAGTGGATCCCGGTCGCCCAAGACAGGGGGCATGCCGTCTTTACCCAGGACCTCATCTCCGCCCTGCATCGGCAGGTCATGCGGGACGACGACGCCTACAAGGACACTCCGGGGCGACTCCGCGACCGCGTCGTCTGGATTGGCGGCGGCGCGAGCATCGCCTACTCCACCTTCAATCCGCCGCCACCCGCCCAGGTGCCGAAGTGCCTCGGCGAGGTCATCGACTACATGCAGTGCGACGGGATGCAGGTCATGACCCAGGGTCTTCTGACCTGGATGGCGGTGGCCCATGCGATGTTCGAGGCGGTCCACCCCTTCCGCGACGGCAACGGCCGCGTGGGCCGCCTTCTGCTGCCCCTTATGATGGCGGCGGAGGGCACCGTGCCGCTCTACCTCTCGCCCTACATCGAGGCCCACAAGGGCGCCTACCACGACGCCCTGAAGGCGGCCCAGCAGCGGTTGGAGTGGGATCCAATCGTCGGCTTTATGGCCGACGCGGTGGTGGGAACGGTGGCAGAACTTCTCGCGACGCGCACGGCGCTCGCCGACCTGGCGCAGATCTGGCAGACCCGTCGGCCATTCCGGCAGGGGTCCGCCTCTTTGCGCGCCCTGGGCCTTTTGCCCCACTACCCCGTGCTGACGGTCAACCGCCTGGCGGAGGCGCTTGACGTGAGCTTCAAGTCGGCGGCCGGCGCCATGGAGCAGTTGGCCGAGGCGGGGATCGTGACGGAGCGGACGGGGTATGCCCGGAACCGCATCTTCGTCGCCACGGAAGCCCTGGTTGTGATCAACCGGCCGTTCGGCGCGGAGCCGTATCTGCCGACGGCCAACTTGGGCGCGTAGCAAGACACCGCCGGCACGAAAGCGTGAAAAGCGGTGAGGTGTTCAGAAGTTTGCCGGGAAAATGGGAGCGCGTCCTTGAACCCTCTGGCTCTCCTCAAGCTTCCGGAGAAGCAGGCGCTTCTTCACCGTCCGACGCATCCCGTCATTGGACGGCGTATCGAGGTCGTCACCCGCCAAGCCGCGACGACGGCACACCGCACGAACGGCGGCCATCTGCTGTTCAGGGGTTACACATCGGATCATCAGCGGCCTCCCCGTCAGCGGAGTGAAACTCAAGCGCCTTCTCAAGGTCCGGATTTCGCTCGTTGGTGCGAGCCACGACCATACGATAGGAGTCCTTCAGAACTTCCTCATCGATGCCATGTTCCTTAGCAAAGCCCAATATCAGATGCGGCTGCACTTCGGTGAAGAAAGTGGTCGCATGGACCAGGTTGGACTGCACTGCCTTGTTGGCGATGGCCTCTGCAAGGTCTTGCGCCTCGATCCTGCGCTTCCAGGGGGCGTTGACCGTCCCGAGGACCAGCTTGTCCGTGCGGCTCATGACACTGGCTCCCTGAACATGCATGTACTTACCGTAACATCTCGCCGCCAGCGTCGGCGGCAATGACCTTCGGCAGTATGGCTGTGCTCGGTTATCATAAATCTGCGGCGTTATGATAACCAGACAGCTGGCTGTCTATCCGAGATCAATGGAAATTCGGTCCATCGCTGCCGGGGCTCGTCAGATGGATAAACCGGTGGTGCCTTGAGGAGCCCATGAGACCCCGGGCCGTGGACCGGCTCATGAGCGGCGAGCGGCACTCGCATCGCATTGAGGCTCATGAGATGGTCATGCTCGGGCCGATCAACGACAAGCCGGGCTTCAAGGCTGGCGGAGGTCGCGGCCCCCTTGATCGACAAAAGCGGCGTCTAACACCTATTGCAGGGACGTTGTCGGCAGGCCCTGTCGCACGGCGGCATTCCTGACCCGTTCGGCGCTGGCGCCGTGGTATGAGAAGGCGAATTCGATGCGGTGTGGCTCCAGGGTCTTCCGCAAAATCTTCCAGCCGTCCCCGCCGCAGAACCTACGGCCGTTCCCCTCGATGTTTTCGGCCAGCGAGGCGCCGGTCAGGATGAAGTCGGGGGCCGTCATCGTGTAGTGCCACGCCGAGACCGCGCCCTCGGCCTCCGCAGGAACAGGTTTCGGCCTATAAATCTTGGCCTTCAGGCTGATCGACAGGACCGCCGCCAGTCGTTCTTCAGCCTGTGCTCCAACTCGCTCATCGTAACCTCGCTTTGGGCTACAGCGGTACCGAGGCTGTCAGCAGCCGATCTTTCAGCATCTGCCAGTCGGCCGGAGACATCCCATCGTGGAACTCTGGCCTTATGTGGTTTCGAGCGAGGCCTATTCGTTGTTCGCCCCATGGCGGCCAAAGGAGGTCGTCATCGACTGCGGCCCACCGGTTCACCTCCGAGTGGGTCGTGAGCCAAGCCAGAATATCGTCCCCTTTCGCGCCAACCGATGGTGCGCAGAAATCTGCATGCCATTGCTCAGAGAGGCCCTGGGCGGTCAGTATCTTGCGGGTCTTTAATCCGCCGAACTCCTCCCGCCACGTCGAGATCAGAACCATGCGAGCCTCGGTCTGCGCCAAAACCTCATTCAAGGAGGCGACAGCCGTTGGGCAAAGCTCCGTCGCGCAGCACCTCCCGCGCGGCGTCAACCAGCGTACCCACGGGGCGTCAGGTTTCTCCAGCGCACGTGCTGCCCGATTCCATGGCGAATCATGAACCCGTCCCGGGAGGAGGACACCGTCCACATCAAGAAATAGAACCGGTTCCACGGTGTTCTCCGCAATCAAGGTGCCGTTTCGCAGCCGGCCTCCACTTTGCTTTCATGAAAGGCATCATCCTCCGCGAGAGAGTTAAGGGCCGCCGTCGTTGCCCGGATTTGCTCGTTCAGTTCGGCCTGTCGGCGCCGCAGTGCCAAGATCTCCTCCTCGGCATCCCAGACGGCAGCAATGTCTGCGGGTCGTCCGGTACGCGCCTGCCCTCGAATCCGTCTCGCACGCTCCTCCGCAGTCGAGCAATCGGCTTCGATCTTTATCTGCTGCCGGTAGAGCGCCATCAAGTCACCGCGTAGACTCTCGGCCTGTGCAGCACGCTCAGCGGCGGCCAGATTCTGCAGTTCAGGGTTAGCAACGGCGATCCATCGTAGCTCGTCGACCCGTCCCGAAGCATCACGCGCCCCTGCTCAAGTCAGCTGCCGTTCCCATGAAGCAGTTGGTCGGGGCGGAGAATTACTGCTACCACTTGAGATGACCAATAGCGCCCGGTATCATCCGTTTCATGGCAAGATGCACAGCACCAAGACGTGGCCATCGCACCGCGAGCGGTCGCGCGGCCTGCCCCGCATGCGGAGGCGGCTATAGCGGCTACCGCAGTTACGGCGGCTACGGGTCTTATTCCTCTCCGTCCTATTCGCTGCCGCGGACCGGCGGGGGTGGTCGGAGCAGCGTCGGTGGGTCCGGCGGTAGCGTAAGGCCGAGATGGTCGCCTGCGGGTTCAACTGTGGCATACACGCCAGCCGAGGTCCGGGCGCTCACGCCCGTCCGAGACAGCGTCGAGAAGCGAGCGCCGCTGCCTGACCGTCGGGACGTATTTCTCTGCCATGCGTGGGACGACCGAAAAGGTGTCGCCAAGGAACTGCACGACCTACTCGAGTGGCTCAATGTTTCGGTCTGGTTTAGCGAGAAGGACGTGGCCCTTGGCGCGCCGTTGCTCCGCGAGATCGACCGAGGATTGGCGAGGTCTCGCGTGGGCATCGTGCTGGTGACCCCCGCGCTTCTGCGCCGGCTCCAAGGAGAAGGCATTGCCGACAAAGAGCTATCGGCACTGCTGGCGCGTGACCTGCTAGTCCCCATTGTGCACGAGACGACCTACGAAGCTCTCCGCGACGTCAGTCCGCTGCTCGGTTCGCGTACCGGCTTGGATACGACAGAAAATCCGATGGAAGAGGTTGCGGCCAAGCTCGCCGAGCTGGTGGCTCCTTAGCTCTGCTTCTAGGGGGAGGCGACCGCGCGTCGCAAAGCGGCTGGTCCGTCGGCGTCCGGACAGCCCACAAGCCGCGCGGCTTGTTGGGCGTGCCTGCCGCATCCCAGGTCAAATAAAAAGGCCGGAAAGTGACACGCGCCACTCCCGGCCATTTTCAACGCCTTAGCCTCTCGACCGGCCATCTAAAGCTTGTTTTTGGCCAACTTGAACTGGTAGCGGCCATCTATAACTGAATCTGACACGAACGCGCGCGGCCCCCTGTCGGGGGCCTCGCGGGCGTCGTCGTCAACGATGATCGTTGGTTGGCTGGGGGACGAGGATTCGAACCTCGACTAACGGAGTCAGAGTCCGCTGTTCTACCATTAAACTATCCCCCACCAGGGATATCTCGACCCGCGTCGGGGGCGGGAGGAGGCGGGGCCGTCGCGGGCCGTCTCCGTCGAGGGCGCCTCATTTAGCACTTCGCCCCAGGGCATGCAACCCCTTTGGTTTCTTTTTCTTGGGGCCGCCGCGCGGCGCCGGGCCGCCCCCGTGGTGCGGCGGGCATGGCGGTGGCGAAAAATCGCCGGGCGCCCTCTTGGCGGTCGGGGGGCGAAGCCTGTACCATATATTCACACTGGCTGATCTTGCCCGGCGCCCGGCGGTTGCCCGCGCGCGGCGGGACGACGAGGCCGGGGACGCAACGGTTCGGAGGCCGGCAAGGTCATGGCGCGGAGACGGGGTCGCAGCAAACGGACGACGGTCCGCGAGACGGTCGCCGCCCCGTATGCCTTGACCGCCCTGCTCGCCGACCCGCCCGGCCCGGTCGCCCCCGAAACCCTGCGGCCAAGCGCCCCGGTCGGCCATCGCCCGACGCGCCAGGACCCGGTCTACGCGGCCATCGACCTGGGCACCAACAACTGCCGCATGCTGATCGCCCGCCCTGAGACCGAAGGGTTCCGGGTCATCGACAGCTTTTCCCGCGTCACCCGCCTGGGCGAGGGCCTGACCTCCACCGGCTGCCTGTCGCGGGCGGCCCAGGACCGCACCATCGAGGCCCTGAAGCGGTGCGCCGACAAGATGGACCGGCGCGGCGTGACCCTGTCGCGCAATGTCGCCACCGAGGCCTGCCGTCGCGCCGTCAACGGGCCGGAATTCGTCGACCGCGTGCGCGACGAGACCGGCGTCGCCCTGGAGTGCATCACCGCCGACGAGGAGGCCCGCCTGGCGCTGGCCGGATGCGCCAGCCTGCTGACGCGCGACCATCCCTACGCGCTGGTCTTCGACATCGGCGGCGGCTCGACCGAGCTTCTGTGGGTCAAGCTGACCGACAGTCCCTTTCCCTGCGTCGAGGGCTTCGCCACCCTGCCGCTGGGCGTGGTCACGGTGGCCGAGGACTGCGGTGGCGGCGACCTGAGCGAGCGCACCTATCGCACCGTGGTCGAGCATGTCGAACACCTGCTGCGCCCCTTCGAGGCCCGCCATCGCGTCGGCGTCGAGATCGCCCGCGGGCGCGCGCAGATGCTGGGCACCTCGGGCACGGTGACGACGCTCGGCGGCCTGCACCTGGGACTGACGCGCTATGACCGCTCTTCCGTCGATGGCTTGACGATCGGCTTCGAGACGGTGCATGAACTGTCGCGCGGCCTCGCCGCCATGACCCACCGCCAGCGCGCGGACTCCCCCTGCATTGGTCCGCAGCGGGCGGATCTGGTCCTGGCGGGCTGCGCCATTCTGGAAGCCATTTGCCGCATGTGGCCGGTGGGCGACCTGACCATCGCCGACCGGGGCCTGCGCGAAGGCATGCTGATCGACCTCATGGGTCCGCGTCCGCCGATCATGGCCTCCACCGAGGACCATCGGCGGGGCAAGGAAGGAATTTCCGCGTGACAGACACTACCCGGGGTTCGGGAGGTGGTTCGGGCAAGTCGGGCGGGCGCAAGCGCACCGGCGCCCGCGGCCTGAGCAACCCCTCCGGCCGTATGCTTCATACCAAGGTCAAGACGGCGCGCGGACGCAAGAAGTCGTCCACGCGCTGGCTGCAACGCCAGCTCAACGACCCCTACGTGGCCGAGGCCAAGGCGCGCGGCTACCGCTCCCGCGCCGCCTTCAAGCTGATCGAGCTGGATGAGCGGTTCGGTCTGTTGAAGCCGGGCATGAAGGTCGTCGACCTGGGCGCCGCCCCCGGCGGCTGGACGCAGATCGCCGTCGACGCGGTGCGCGCCGACCAGCCCGGCGGCGGCACGGTCGTCGGCATCGACATCCTGGAGTGGGAGGTGGTCGCCGGGGCCACCTGCCTGACGCTGGACTTCACCGACGAGTCGGCGCCGCGCCTGCTGAAGGAGGCATTGGACGGTCCCGCCGATCTGGTGCTGTCGGACATGGCGGCGCCGACCACCGGCCATCCGCAGACCGACCACCTGCGCATCATGGCGCTTCTGGAACTGGCCTGGGACTTCGCCGAGGACGTCCTGGCCCCCGGCGGTGCCTTCGTCTGCAAGGTGTTCCAGGGCGGGACGGAGGACCAGCTCCTCAACCGCATGAAGCAGCTTTGCGCCACGGTGAAGCACGCCAAGCCGCCGTCGTCGCGCAAGGAATCGGCGGAGCTTTACGTCATCGCCCAGGGCTTCAAGGGCCGTCCCGCCGACCGCGACCGCTACGACGACGTCTGATTGTCCGAAGGCCGCTCCGCCCCGCAGCGGCGCAGCCATTGGCTCGGCGGGCAGCCCAGTTCGGCGCGGAACATATAGGTGAAGGCCGACGGCGAGGCATAGCCCAGGTCAAGCGCGACCTGGGTGACGCCGCGCCCGGCGCCCAGCCATTCCAGGGCCCGGAACAAGCGCAAGCGATGGCGCCACAGGCGCGGACTCAGGCCGGTTTCGTCTTCGAAGCGCCGCGCCAGGGTGCGCGCTGAAACGCCGATCTCCCGACCCCACTCCGCCGCCGTGCGCGGATCGTCGGGGGCCTCGTAGAGGGCCTCGCAGACGCGCCGCAGGCCGGGGCTGCGCGGCCACGGCAGATCGAAGGCCAGCGGCTTCAGGCGCCGCAGGTTGTCCAGGATCAGGGCCTCGACGCGGTCGGCGTAGGCGGGCTCCTCGGTCCGCTCCGCCATCGCCGTCAGTTCGACGATCAGTGCCCGCAGGAAGGGCGTCACCGTGAAGACGGTGCAGCGGTCGGGCATGCCGAGATCCGACCCGTCGGCCACATAGAGGTTGCGGAAGGCCGCCCCGTCCAGGGCGCCGGTCGTATGGTCGACGCTCGTCGGTACCCAGATGGCCTGCTCCGGCGTGATGACGTACCAGCGGTCCTCCACCGTCACCACCAGGGTGCCCGACGTGGCGTAGACCACCTGATTCCAGGCGTGGCGGTGCGGCGGGAAGATGTGCCGCGCGGGCAGGGTCTGGGATCGGATGACCACCGGGCGGGCCAGCGTCTCGAACTCCGGTATGTCGATGGTCACCCAATCGCCGCCGATGGCCATGGTCGCGCCTCCCGTCGTCGACCGCCCGTCTGTCGCGGGGTCACGGTCGCGGCTGTCATTTCGTCGATACAAGTCGTCATTCTATGGACAGCGCGCCGGAGCCGCAAAGGATAAGCTGTCGACTGATCCCCCGTTCAGGACAGGTTCCATGACCGCTCCGCCCGCCGATCCGTCCGCCGCCGCGTCCCCCGCTCCCTCCCAGGGCCAATGGACGCGGGTGATCGCCGCCGGGATCTGCGCCCTGGTGCTGACAGTCGGGCTGGCCCGCTTCGGCTATACCCCCATGCTGCCGGTGATGCGCGAGGACGCGGGGCTGAGCGCCCTGGCGGGAGGGTGGTTGGCGACCATCAACTACGCGGGCTACATGGCCGGGGCCTTGATCGCCTCGTCGATCAGCGACCTGCACCGCAAGCACCAGCTCTATCGGCTGGGGCTGATCATCGCCGTCGTCACCACGGCGGCCATGGGCCTGACCCAGAACGTGGTGCTGTGGGCGATCCTGCGCTTCGCCGGGGGAGTGTCCAGCACGGCGGGCCTGCTGCTGGCCTCGGGCCTCATCCTCAACTGGCTGATCCGTCACGGACGACGGCCCGAGCTGGGGCTGCACTTCGCCGGGATCGGCCTCGGCGTGGTGGTGTCCGGCGTCGCCGTGGCGGCGACCCTGGGCGCCCTGCCGTGGGACGGGCAATGGCTGGCGCTGGGCGCGCTGGGCGTCGTCCTCTTGGTGCCCGCCTGGCTGTGGATGCCGTCGCCGGGCAAGGCCCACGCCCAGGCCGCCCTGAAGGCTCCGGCGCCGCCGGGCCGCGCCTGGATGGGCCTGCTGGTGGGGGCCTATTTCTGCGCCGGGTTCGGCTATGTCATCAGCGCCACCTTCATCGTCGCCATCGTCGAATCCCTGCCGCTGCTGGCGGGCAAGGGCAACATGGTGTGGGTGGTCATCGGCCTGGCCGCCATTCCGTCCTGCTTCCTGTGGGACCGGGTGGCCGGCGCCTTTGGCATGACGCGCGCCCTGATCCTGGCCTATGTGCTGCAAATCCTGTCGATCCTGCTGCCCGCGCTCAGCGGCGACACGGTCGCCAACCTGCTCAGCGGCGCCCTTTACGGCGTCACCTTCGTCGGCATCGTCAGCCTGACCCTGTCGCTGATCGGGCGCTGCTTCCCGCTCAACCCGGCCAAGGCCATGGCCCGCCTGACCCTCAGCTACGGCGTGGCGCAGATCGTCGCCCCCGCCCTGGCGGGCATGATGGCCACCCTGAGCGGCGGCTACCGGGGCAGTCTGGTGGTCGCCGCCGGGGTGATGGCGGCGGGCGTGGTGCTGCTGATGCTGATGGGGCGCCAGGAACGCCGAGAAGCCCGTGAACCGGCCTGCCAAGCGTCCTGAAACCGCCGCCGCCGCCTCGCCGTCGTCTCGTCCGGGGGGCGTCGACCTAGAACGTCTCCCGCCGCAGGGCCTTGACCGCGCCGCGCTTCTTCTTGGAGTCCATGCGCCGCTGCTTGGCGCCCTTGGAGGGCTTGGTGGGGACGCGGAACTTGGGCTTGTGCAGGGCGGCCTTGACCAGTTCCGCCAGACGGGCGCGGGCGTCCTCGCGGTTCATCTCCTGGGACCGGAAGCGGTCGGCCTCGATGAGGATCTCTCCGGCGGTCGTCGCCTTGCGTCCGGCCAGTTGGAACAGGCGGCGCTTGACGGCGCCCGACAGGGCGTCGCTGTCCTGGGCGTTCCAGCGGAGCTGAACGGCGGTGGCCACCTTGTTGACGTTCTGGCCGCCCGGTCCGGAAGACCGGATGAAGCTTTCGCGCAGTTCGTCGTCGGGGATGGAGATCTGGTCGGTGACGCGCATGCCCCCTGACATACCGCGGCGCGCCTTCAAAAACCAGGGGAAGGGGCAAAAACCAGGGGAACGGGCAAAAACCAGGGGAACGGGGAAAAACCGGGGGAGCGGGCCGGGGGCGGCGGGGCGAAAGCCATCCGGGCGACGGCGTCGGAGGGTGTGCATGACTGCCATGCGGCGGGGGAGGTCCGGGCCACTTTCCTGTTGCTTGGCATGGACCCTTTTCTGTGTATGATGGCGCGCACCTTTCCGACAGCCTCGGCGGGCCTGTGCCGCGCCGTGCGAAAATGCCCTTCTGGAGGTGCGGACCCCATGGTTATCCCTGAAGCTCTTACGTTCGACGACGTCCTGCTGGTTCCGGCGGCGTCCGAAGTCCTGCCCGCGCAGGCCCAGACAACGACCCGCCTGACCAAGACCATCGAGCTGGGGATTCCGCTGGTGTCGTCGGCCATGGACACGGTGACGGAAAGCGGCATGGCCATCGCCATGGCCCAGAACGGCGGCATCGGCGTCATCCACAAGAACCTCTCCATCGAGGAGCAGGCCGAGGAAGTCCGCCGCGTGAAACGCTATGAGTCGGGCATGGTGGTCAACCCGCTGACCATCCATCCCGAGCAGCCGCTGGCCGACGCGCTGAGCATGATGGCCGACCATAAGATCTCGGGCATTCCGGTGGTCGACCGCGGCAGCCAGAAGCTGGTCGGCATCCTGACCAACCGCGACGTGCGCTTCGCCAACGACATGGCCAAGCCGGTCTCGACCTTCATGACCACCGGCGACCTGGTCACCGTGCGCGAAGGCGTCAGCCAGCAGGAAGCCCGCATGCTCCTGCATAAGCACCGCATCGAGAAGCTGCTGGTGGTCGACGACGACTACCGCTGTATCGGCCTGATCACGGTGAAGGACATCGAAAAGGCGCAGAACTATCCCAACGCCTGCAAGGACCAGCAGGGTCGCCTGCGCGTCGCCGCCGCCTCCGGTCCCGGCGTCGACGGCATGAAGCGCGCCGAGGCCCTGCTCGCCGCCGGTGTCGACGTGATCGTCGTCGATACGGCGCACGGCCATTCCAAGGGCGTCATCGACGCCGTGGCCGAAATCAAGCGGATGTCCAACGAAGCCCAGGTCATCGCCGGCAACATCGCCACCGCCGACGCCGCCCGCGCCCTGATCGACGCCGGGGCCGACGCCGTGAAGGTGGGTATCGGCCCGGGGTCCATCTGCACCACCCGCATCGTCGCCGGTGTCGGCGTGCCGCAGCTGTCGGCCATCATGGACGTGCGCGCCGTCACCAAGGCGTCCGGCGTTCCGATGATCGCCGACGGCGGCATCAAGTTCTCC